>JAVZNR010000013.1 GCA_038882715.1 Candidatus Bathyarchaeia archaeon | reverse complement strand
AGGTTTTGAGGAAGCTATAATATCTAAGTCAAAAGACTTCAAGTCGGCATTTGCTAGGCTTAAAGTGAATTCTTGGAGCCCCGTAATTAAGGATGTGTTTGAGACAGAGAGAGGTGGCATTAAAGCCGCTTTTAGAGTTAAGCTGCTGGATCTTTCACCCGATGGATCTAGCGTTAAGATATATGTGATGCCAATAGGAGCCTTATCGGGCTGGAGTTACCCTGAGGATGTCGCAAGCAAGCTAGAGTTTGAGGATGCTTATCCCCCTCCCTCTCATGGAATCTATCGTGCATTAACTTTAGGCTGGATTGACGGAGAAACGTTCTTAGAAGCAATCGATATGGAGCATAGATGGCTTGCTAAAGCAGCCTGCAAACTTATGGATGAATACCCCTCATGGTCAATATTCATAATGCACGCGCACTGTCCAGATTGGGCCTACCATGCATTCATAAATAAGGTTGATCCACTCACATCCCCCAGTAGGGAGGAGAATAGCCTATTCTCTAAAATCTAGCTTGAATTCTATAAGAGCTTAGATAGAATGGTTGGTGGCATCCTAAGTAAAGTTGACCTAGATAAGACCATAGTGATTTTAACGTCAGATCACGGGGCCAAAGCTACAACCCATAAATTTGATCCCAGAACCGTCCTTGAGAAGGCTGGGCTACTCGCATATAAGGAGGAGAATGGCGTCAGGGTGATAGATTGGAGTAAGACTAAGGCCATCCCTCAAAGATCATGTTATATATATGTGAATCTTAAGGGTAGAGATCCGAATGGCGTGGTTGAGCCGGATGAGTACGATAAAGTTGTAGATCAAATAATTAAGGTGCTATATGACTATACTGACCCTGAAACTGGGCTTAAACCCATATTATTCGCCATTAGGAGGGAAGATGCCAGAATAATTGGACTTTATGGCGAGAGAATTGGCGACGTTATATTCGCCTTAAGGCCTGAATTTGGAGGTCAGCATGGAGCTTTCCTGCCGACGACAACATATAGTATAGGTGACTTAAGAGGTTTACTCATAATGGCTGGTCCAGGGATAAAGAAGGGTGCGATCGTAAGTAGAACTGTTTGGTTAACGGATATAGTGCCCACAGTATGCCACCTTATGGAGCTGCCCATTCCTAGAGAAGCGGAAGGGGCTATAATTTACCAAGCATTAGAAGATCCAGACATGAAAATTAAGGAGCTGAAGAATTTGAGAGTAAAGTATGAGAGGCTGAAAAATGCTGTTGAAAGTGAGATTAGATTAACTCATACATACTATATGAGGGACATGGATTTAGAGGAGGGAAGCTGAGCAAATATTAAACCGCTGTCAAAGTTTTTCAATCCTTTTTAGGCTCATAATACTTAAATTTAGGTTTAACCTAATTTAGGATATGCCTAAATCTTGGAGAGACTAAAATATGTCGAGGAGACTGACTGAGAGGGAGACAGAATATCTTAAAGTTATATTTAGTTTGCTCTCTGAAAAAAGCGTCGTTGGAAGCCTAGACGTGGCAAACGCCTTAGGGGTTTCATGCGCCACCGCGAGTGAGACCCTTAAGAAGCTTTATGAGAAGGGCATGATTGTAAGGGAGCCTTGGAGAGGGGTTAGTCTCTCAGAGTTAGGGCTTAGAGAGATCAACAGAATTATAAGGAATCATAGAGTATTTGAGACATACGCACATAGATTTCTCTCAGTCAGCTTAGATGATGCCTGTGACTGCGCGCGTAGAATTGAACTATATATTTCTGACAAGATTATTGATTCAATGTGTAGGGTTCTAGGGCACCCTGAAAGGTGTCCACATAACAAATATATCCCACGGGGAGGTTCATGCTGTCTAATAAAATCGATATAGCAACTATAGTCGCTTTAATGTCGCTGCTCTTAACTACTCGTGCCTCAGAGGCCGCCACTAACTTTAGTAGTGGAATAATTATAGTGGTCGTTTCGATAGATGTTCTTAGATCAATTGTTTCCCCAATAATTGGTGAGGCTGGGGAAGTCTACTCAATTGTTTCTGGGGCAGTTGAGCCGCACAGCTTTACTCTAACTCTAGAGGCCGTCAATATTGCGCGTAGATCAGACCTAATAGTTATAACTGGGCATATGGAGTGGGAGAAGAAGCTGGTTAACTTAGTCGCTGAGGAGAAGGGTGTAAGCCCAGACCTTATATCTGTAAATGCGATGAATTTGAGCTGGATTAAGATACTCGACTTGAATGGCGAGAGGAATATTCATGGCTTCTGGCTACTTCCGGAAAACGCTCTCCTAATAGCTGAGGAGGTTAAGGAAAAGATCTCAAGGTTGAGACCTGATTTATCCGCAAGGCTTTCCGACAACTATGAGAGGTTTAGGAGGAATGTTTTAAATCTTAAAGCCTTCCTCTCTGAACTCTCGGCTAGGCATGGTACGCTTAATAGGAGAGTTGTGATAGGTTTCTATGCGGAGCACTATGTTGCTGAAGCTATGGGTTTGAAAGCATGCTCCGTGCTTGTTGACGAGGGGGGAACTGTGCGTCCAGGGGTTTTAAGCAGTATTTATAAGGGATTTAAATCTGGGGAATATGCTTGCCTAATAGTCTCCGATGTAGCCCTACTGATGGAGGAGGCTCAAAGAACCATTAAAATGATCTCTGAGGAGACGGGATGCCCAATAGCATACATACTTTCAGTCTCATCAGGCCGTCTAGAAGATTATACTGCGTTAATGTATTATAATGCTGGGCAGATTTATAATGCCCTCCTCTCGGAGCGGAGAATTGCATCTAGAGATAACGCCAACATTTATCTCCTAACAATCTTGGTTCTTCTATTGACAGTAATTTTTGAGAGCGTGCTGCTAATTAAGAGGAGAGTTGGATTATGAGCGGAAGCATTATCTCCATTAAAGATGTCTCTGTGATGCTAGATGACCAGCTGGTACTGGATTCTGTGAGCTTCGATGTTGAGAAGCCGTCATTAATCGTCGTTGTTGGACCGAATGGGGCTGGGAAGACAACCCTATTGAAGACTATATTGGGCATAATTAAGCCATTTAGCGGTGAGGTTAGGGTTTTTGGTTTAGATCCATTTAGGGATAATGTTAGAAAGTTTATAGGCTATGTTCCGCAGAAGGATAGAATCTCCTATGAGACCCCATTAAAGGTTGGCGACGTCGTCTTAATGGGAATATTGCTTAGGAGGGGGCCGCCAAGATTCATCTCTAAAAGGGATGTTGAGGATGCTAAAAGGGCCCTAGCGCACCTAGGTATGGAAGATAAATGGGATTCCTTTTTCAGCGGATTAAGCGGAGGGCAGCAGAAGAGAGTGCTCATAGCTAGGGCATTGGCATCTAACCCACCACTGCTACTCCTCGATGAGGTCTTTGCTGGCTTAGATCTTGAGACTCAAGATAGACTTCTTAATCTCCTTAAAATGCTTAAGGATAGTGGAAAGACGATTATAGTTGTTGAGCATGAGATCGATCCGATAATGGATCTGGCTGATAGGGTTCTGGTCTTGAATAGAAGCGTGTGCCTATACGGTGAACCGCATGAGGTCTTAAGTGAAGACAAGCTTAAGCCTATTTACCCATGCCTGAGAATGATTGAGAGGGAGGGTAAGCGAATAGTTATCTTAGGCGATAGACATGTTTGATCCAATAATCCTTCGAGCAATCCTAGGCGTATTATTCACGTCACTATCCATGCCAATTCTAGTCATAATGCTTCTGAGAGGATCATTATACATAACTCCCGAAATATCTCACGCAGCGCTAGGAGGCGCAGCTTTAGGCGCCCTAATCCAAACATTCCTCCCAACCCTACCAGATCCATTCCCCATAGTCGTATTATTCTGCATCGCAACAGCAGTCCTCATCTCTTACGCTGGCAGGAGTGGTCAGCGGTCCCTAGGAACAATGCTCAGCGTGGCGCTAGCTATAAGCGTGGCGCTCTACGCGGTTATAAGGAGTTACCTTCCGCTGGAGAAGAGAGTCTTTGTGGACAGTTACTTAATAAGCGACCTACTGCTCCTCTCTAACGTGGATTTGCTGAACCTATCTATAGCGTCTACGGCGGCGACAATCATAACTCTAGTATTTCATAGGGAGTTTATCTACATATGCTTCGACATAGACACGACTGAGACCCTAGGTCTGAGGGTCAGGCTTTATGATTCTCTTCTCTTCATAACGTCAGCTGTAGTCGCCGCGGTAATAGCAAGAGCTGTCGGTGTTCTACTTTCAGTCACGCTCCTAATACTCCCAGCAGCATCATCAAGCATAATAACAAAGGATTTAGGTAAAATGATGCTTACATCAATCATAATGGCGACGTTCTCTGGAGTTGCCGGTATAGCCATATCGCTTCAGTTAAACATACCTACAAGTGGTGCAATAGCGATAACATCCACAGCCATCTTCTCACTAACCTATCTAACAAAGATTAAAAGATGAAATGATTATAAAATGCTGATTCGCCTCACAGAGAGGTGGCCTACTGAGATATGGCAAGTAAACCCTTTATATACCTCCAATATAATCAGTTAGAATAATGATGAATTATAGATTGCTGAGAAATTATGAGACCGACTTGTCTGAGCCAAAAATTCACACTTCTCATTTTTATTCTCTATGTTTTCACTGAAGGCTTATTTTAGGGAGAAACTCTCTCCTCGCCAACTCTAAGTTGGCTTGCCCTATAATATTCATTTCCGTTATGTTCAAGCTTTATCAGTTTGCCTTCCTGCAGAAGTTTTTCTACTATCTGCCAGTCTGCCTTAGCTTTCTCTAAGAGCCTCATCATAGTTTCTTTCCGTAGTGGGTGAACTGCTGCTATCCCAGTATTTCATCCTCTATCCTTCCAGTAAATGTAAAGTTGTTTCCTTCATGTTCTACCAGGAATTTCACCCTATTAACTCCAAGAATTCTTGAGAATATTTGAAAGACTTCATTTAGAGCCTCTCTCCCAGCCAGCTTGACCTATTTTTCAGATGGCGGCCTTCACCGGCACAGCGATATAGGCTGCGCTTAGATTTTTTAACTCCCCTAGAAGACTTTCTATGCGTTCGAACTCTCCGTTATATACTATCCCATCAATTATCATTGCCTCACTTATTATTACTCCATCAAATTCCTCAACAAACCTTCTCACGCCTTCTAAAACCTTACTTAGATGAAGACTTTTATAGAGTCTATTCACCAATCTCCATAATTCCTCGCTGACAGCGTCCACCTTCAATGATACAAGATCCGCCTCCAATAGGCTCCTTCTTACGCTTTTATTCCAGAGCAGAGAAGCGTTCGTTAAAACAGCTATGGGAATGCCTATCCTCTTTAAAAGTGAAATTTCCCTACCTAAATTAACATCTAGCGTTGGCTCGCCATCCGGGACAAAAGTTAAGTAATCAACATTTGCCTTTTAGACGCAGCTCTTCAACCTTCTTTTCAATTTCAGCCAGAATATCTTCCGATCTATAGAATCTCCGTCTTCTAGTGATTTTATTTGTTGTTTTGCCCAGCTGACAGTAAACACATGAGTATGTGCATACCTTATATGGAACGTTATTATTCTGAGGCTCCTTCCTAGGCGCCTTGAGGGCACAGGTCCAAACGCTAGCGGTCTCATACGCTATATTTCACCACATGGCCTCAAATTTCATGCTTTATGAATCCACAATCATAAAGTAACGGCATCTAGCAAATCTGGGGTTTACGGAGCGCATTTAGATCATCTGCCGATGCCGACACATAAACTTTCATTCTAACTCTTCCCTTCGCTACCTTTAGAGCACTCTTCCTTTCGATTTAGAAAGTCCTCGATTTTCCTAACGATCTCTTTGAAGGCCTTTGACGACGGCGAATTATAGTGCTCGATTATAAATGGTTTACCTCTATCCGAGGCTTCACATATATCCCTGTCTACTGGTATTTTACCTAAAAATGGTATTCCCATCTCTTCAGCTATTTTCTCTCCGCCACCAGATTGGAATATGTCGATCTTCATCCCGCAGTTTGGGCATACAAACCCACTCATATTCTCGATAATGCCTATGACTGGTAAGCCGAGCGCCTTAGCGAAGTTAACAGCCTTCTTAACGACTATCTGCGAGACCTCCGATGGAATAGTCACTATTATTACGCCATCCATTTCAGGCAGCAGCTGCGCGACACTGAGCGGTTCATCCCCGGTTCCAGGAGGCAAATCTATTAGCAGCAGATCGAGTCCATCCCAGACAATGTCTAATAGGAACTGGCGTATAGCAGCCATTTTTAGCGGCCCACGCCATATTACAGGCGAATCCTCATTTGGTAGGAGGAAATCCATTGAGACAACTCGTATGCCAAACAGCCCTACAGCTGGAAAAACGCCTGGAGGGCCAACCTCAAGCCTATTTCCACTCAACCCAAGCATTTTCGGTATGCTCGGCCCGTGAATATCCGCGTCTAAAATGCCTACTTTATAGCCGTTCATGGCGAAGGCTATTGCAAGGTTAACTGCTATAGTACTTTTTCCAACCCCGCCCTTACCACTTATAACAGCAACCTTATGCCTAATCTTTTCCATCCTAATCCTCAGCAGCCTTTCCTGCTCCTCAATAAACCTTTGCCTTTCTTCTGGAGCTTCTGTCTCGCCGCTCATTTTATTCACCGATTTGTTGAAATATAATTTAATATCGTAAACTATTTAAATATTTTTTATGTTTAGAAAATAAACTAGTGAAAAGAAAAATGGACGAAGTGGATAGGAAGATAATTTCTGCGCTCCAGTTAAATGGTAGGGCAACATTAGAGAAACTTGCCGAGAGCACCAGTTATACAAGCATGGGAATTAGGAAGAGACTACAGAGATTATTTAAGCAGAACGCTATTAGAGTCTCGGCGCTGATGAATCCATTCTATTTTGGGCTTTTTCCAGCGATAGTTCTGCTTGAGATGGAGAGTGCTGAAGCCATGCAGAATCTTCTCGATAGATTTAGGGATTGCCCTAGGGTTGTTCAAATATTTAAGACTTTGGGCGGATATAACCTAGTGGCTATCGTTGTAGCTGAGGATCAGAGTACTTTGGAGAGCATATCGGTTGAGAAGTGTTCTATTAGGAGCGGAGCTGGCGTAAGGAGATCGGAGTTCTATCCAGTAAGCGACATATATTTCTCGCATCTTCTTCTCGTAAGAGAGCATCTTGCTAGCAAGAATAAGAGCGAAGCGCCATGTGGAGTTGACTGTGAGCCGTGCGCGAGATATGTAAGCGGAAAATGTGTAGGATGCCCAGCAACAATCTACTATAGAGGCCCACTTTAAATGGAGGCTTTCTATGGGTGGAAATGGTCGTTTTTCAGAGTTTAGAGAGGCTGAAAGGGTTGAGATAATTAGTCTAGTGGACAACTCTATAGACTTTCTATCAACCTCCCCAAGAGAGGAGGTTAAATGCTTCAGAGATTGGGTTAAGAGTGCTTCACGATATCCAATTGCTGAACATGGCTTCTCAATACTCATCCGGGTATTTGAGGGAAATGAGTCTCATAGCTTACTCTTCGACGCTGGAGGAAGCCCAAGCGGTGTGATCATGAATGCAAGGAGGATGGGAATAAACCTAGCTGAAGTGGAATGCATAGTCCTATCTCATGGACATTACGATCACTTCGGCGGCTTACCGAAAGTCGCCAAGGCCATAAATAAGAGCGGTTTGCCGATCATAATTCACGACGACATGTTTAGGAAAAGGGGCACTATTAGCTCAAGCGGAGAAATAAGGAAATATCCGGTTATCCCTTCAGAGGATGAGGTGAAGCCGGCGAAATACATTGAAGCAAGACAACCATACTTGGCAGCTGATGGGCTGGTGCTTATAACCGGCGAGATCCCGCGAACCACCCACTTTGAGACCGGTTATCCGCAGCATAGGGCTTTCATCGATGGAAGGTGGGAGCCGGATCCATGGATATGGGATGAACGAGCATTAGTAATCTATATTAAGCGGAAGGGCTTAGTTGTGGTGTCCGGATGCAGCCACGCTGGAATAATAAATACGCTGCTCTATGCGCGGCAGCTCGCTGGTACAAAAGAGGTTTACGCTGTTTTAGGTGGCCTACACCTTGCGGGTAAGGAATTTGAGGGTCGCATAAATCAAACAGTGGAGGAGCTTAGGAAAATAAGGCCACGTCTTATAGTGCCCTCACATTGCACGGGTTGGCGTGCTGCTCACGCAATACTTAATGCTATGCCAGATGCATTTGTTTGGGGTAGTGTCGGAAATCTCTATGTGATATAAAGCGAATAATCGTAGTCAATTGAAGGAAATTTAGCACAGATCACATTGTGAAGTAGGAGTATAGTTTTATATCTCTTCCCAATTCGGACCTAACGAAGTTTACGACATCCTCGTCGCTAATATACATGTTGCCTAAATCATCGACCCTCAATTTTATTCCGGTCCTCTTCAGCCTATCTCCGCTTGCCGTGTCTATGAAGACATACTGCATGCCAGTTACTGGTAGAATCAGCCTAAGACCAGTTAAGTGCCTTGCCGGAACACCCATCTCAATTCGATAGGCTAGCTCCTTAGCATCATGCTTCTTAACCAGCTGCTTAAACTCCTCCCACGAGTCAACCCTAATAACCCTGCCGCTCAAGGAAATCCCCCTCAATTTTTCGAAACTAATAAAGGCTATTTTAAGTTTAGGTTCTTCCTGCAGTCGAAGCACAAATCTGTTTCCTCATTTGTACAGAAGATTTTTCCACATCCTCTACATTTAACCCTTTTAAGCAAGCCTTTATCTCTTTGGGCAACCTGTCTAGTAGCAGCACGCATTGGGAAGGCTATAGCTCTCCTTGGGCAAACATACTCACATGCTACGCAGCCATATATACAGTTCTGCGGGTTAACGACAATGACCTTACCATCACGAATCCCGAAAACATTATGTGGACAGAACTTAACACATTTGTGTGCATCAAAACCTTTGCATCCATCACATCTCTCTGGAAAAATCGTTGGATACCAAACCACTCGCCTCTCCAAACGGATTTCACCACAACATAGTATATAGGCAGTGCAGTGATTTAAGTCTCTCCAAGCTGTTAATGGAAAGAAAGGGTTCTGGAGGAGTTAAGGGAGACAAAAGATTATGCTGCCTATCAGGAGTATTTTTGCCTCAGCTTCTTAAGGATTTTTCTTAGTTCATCTCTTGATGGGAAGGTTATTGCTCCGCTCGGGCACATTTTTGCGCATGTCTCGCAGCCGACAACGCAGCCATATGGGTTCCTAACGACTGGCCGTGGGGGATTTCCCTCAATAGCGTAGACATCATGGCCGTTCGCCGAATCAATCTTAACGCATGTTAGACATCCAGTGCATTTCTCATAATCTATTTTTGGGAACCATGGAATCTCTCTTCTAGGAATTCCCATATATATTTCGCTCATAAACCATTCACCTCCACAATTATCTCAGTTGGTTCTAGAAAGAATCGCGCTACCTTCCAACGATTTTACTGACTGCTTCAGCAACCTTCTTCATGGCTTCCTCCGTACTTATGTTTCTTAGGTCTAATGAGACCAGCTGCCTATCAGGATCAAGACCCTTCTCCCTGAAGATCCCGCCGAAGAGCTTCTTCTGCATCTTTGGGTCACATCCGCCAATAATGTAGACAATATCCTTGCTGCTCTCTTTCAAATAATCTCTCCAGAACCTATCGCCGTCATCAACGCAAAGCTGCGGGTGAACAATAGCATACTCAACTTCCAACTCGTTCCTAACATAATTTATGAGCTTCCATAACTCAAGCTTCGAGAAACCCGGGCATTCACCAGTACATATACACATTATAAATCTCGGCAGATTTCTTTCACTCATGCATCCTTCACCTTCTTGAATTAAATAAAGAAAACCATGGTTATATTTAAATATTGCTATATTACTATTATTCATTGTGGAAATCTTGAAGAATAAATATAAAGCCAAGATATTCAAAGCCTTGGCAGATCCGACAAGACTTGAAATCCTTGAGTATTTACGTGATGGTGAAAAATGTGTTTGTGAAATAGTTTCCCATTTGAGGATACCTCAGCCGATGGTTTCTAGGCACTTGTCCATTTTGAAGAGTTGCGGTATCATAAAGTGCCGAAAACAAAAAAATAGAAGATTTTATTTAATTAGTGATCCCACAGTATTACATATACTTGATGTGATTACTCCTGATTTTATAGCTAGACTCTCTAGAGTGATTATCGAAGAAATTGTTTAGCAGGTGGCTTAAGCATGAGTGGAAGAATCAATATTGTGATTACAGAAAGGACTCCATGTCTTCTTGAGCCTAGGAAGATTAAGATAACTGCTCAGGCAGATAGACCGCTTGGCGAAGTTATTCCGATTCTCTACCTGGCTATTCCACGCTCACAGTACGCTAAAGCATTCAACTCCGTAACATTCACATTAGACGGTAAGCTCATAACCGTTTATTCCTCTGGAAAGATTAATCTCGGCTGCGTTTTGAGAGAGGAGATAGCGTTAAGGCTCCTAGAGAAACTTAAGGCTATGATTGATAAAGCCTACGAATATTATAAGGCGCACGGCGCGCCAGACTCAGGGCTTCTGGAGGCTAGGCAAAGACTTAATCCGCTCGAAATATATAAGCATCTGCCAAAAACAAACTGCAAAGAATGTGGAGAGCAAGGATGTTTCCCATTCGCGGTCAAACTTGCAAATGGGGAGAAAAACCTACAGGAATGCGCCCAAATCCAGCAGCCAAAATACGGCGACAACAAAGCCTACTTAGAGAAAATGCTACAACCAATAAAATTAGAGATTACCATATGATTAGACTAAAGACCATAAGATAATTACGCTAAACCTCCATAAAATCCGCCAGCCGTGATTACAGAATCCCGCGAAAATCATGGAGAGTAATTATCTGAAATTGTATATTTTTTATGAGAACTTCGTAGTTCAGCGGTGAAAGCAACACTATTGGATTTTGAAGAGCCTTGCAGCATTTTCCCACAGGATTTGATTAGCTATTTCTTTAGCTGTCTCTATGGTGTAGAAACCTCTTTTAACCATGTTTTCTAAGGCTTCAGCGGTTACTTTCCTTGCTAAAGCTGCCTTGCCATAGATCCATTCGAGGACGTACGCGTCGCTGAAGAAGCCGCATGTCTTCCCAGCCGGCAGTATCTGTATTCTCTCAAGCAGGTGCTGACTTATGCTTTCCGGGAAGAAGCAGTACCACCAGTAGCCATCCATATAAACGTTAGGATAATTTTTCGCCATAACGGTCAGCTCGTGAGACTGAAATCTGTAGGCGGAGATTATGTGAAAGTCCACATCCCTATACTGATGGAGGAAATAGCATAGATAGCAAAGACCTCTTTGTTTAAAGCAAACCGCTAAATCCGGCGGAGAAGCCCCCGGCAAATCTCTAGCCACACCCAGCATCAGTTGTATTGGGAGACGATATTCTCGGCACAAGTCCAATACCATAGATAATGCTGCTGACCTTAAACGCATCAACTCGGCCCCGGAGATAGGTTTACCAGAGTAAAGCTTAATATAAGCGTCCTCAGCGAGACTCGTGTGTGTCGGCTTGTAGGTTTCAAAGCTCTGCACGGAAGCTGCTACTGAAACACTGTATCCCTTAAAGGCTTCAAATCTGCTTGCTAAAACATCCTTCAATCTACTGAGTCTAGACGCTTGCTCCCCGTAAACCTCTTCAAGTTTTCTAATAGATTCTCTAGACAACCCGCTTATAACAGGATCAAGTCTCAGCGAAGCTACGTAAAGATTTTTATCAAATTCGGGCTTTAGCTCCGTAAGCGGATTTATTGTTAGAAAAATCTTCGTTATTTTCGTTTTAGCCCTAACTTTGTCAGCCCACCCGCTATCTGACTCTTTTAACTTCATAATCTCTTTTAGCTTAGACCAGTTGCTTAAGTTAAGATCTTCCTGGAAGTCATAAAGGTCATATAAGATGCGGTTAAGACACCAATAGGTAGCTGTGTTTTTAATAAATTTAAAATGCTGAATTAGGTCGCCAACAGGATCTCTGCTTTTAGCCATGATCTCATTAACTGGAAGCCCCAAGCTTCTAAGTTCAGTAGCTATGTAATGGTAAAGCATTATTTGCACGGGGTTCACGGCTGCAGGGCTCTTAAAATCTATGTGCGTATGAACGTCTATAAGAGGTGTCTCATTAACGTAATCTACTACGCTCAACTCAGTCCCCTCTGATGAGATTTTTAAATTTATCTATTAAGTCTCTAAAATTGCTATTTAATAATTGTTGGAGAGGAGGTTTTGCCTTTGACAAGAAAGTCTCGTACGAGCTTAGTTTCAATGATATTCATGTTAATAGTTGGGTTAATTATAGGAGGCTACATCAGCGAAGTAAAGTATAGGGAAGAGAGGGAAAGAATAAAAGTTAAGTTAGCTGAGAAAGAAAGGAAGATTGAGGAATTAAGTGGGCTTGTAAGTATCCTTCAAATGTGGCTTGAGGGTAACATAACTGTTTACAGCGAGAGGATAGCGCTTCTAGAAGAACATATAGCTGAGCTAGAAAGGCAGCTGAAGATAGAGATTTTAGGCATCTATTTTTCACCTGAAGGCGGCTGTGAGAACGCTATCATAGGTTGGATAAATCGTGCAAATAACTCTATTCACATATTAATCTACAGCTTTACACTTGACTCAATTGGTAAGGCGCTAGTTGAAGCGTATAGCCGAAATGTCGATGTTAAAGTTGTTTTTGAAGAGAGCCAGGTAACCCAGTACAGCGAGTATTGGAGCTTGAAGGCCGCTGGGGTACCGGTACGCAATGACACGAACCCGCGATCCATGCATAACAAAGTTATGATAATAGACGGAGAAATAGTTGTTACTGGGAGTTATAACTGGTCAAAAACTGCTGAAAAAGAGAATAACGAGAACCTGATAATTGTAAGGAGTAAATATGTTGCTGAGCTCTACGAGCGGGAGTTTGAGAAAATATGGAGCAATAGTGTCTAATAGCGAATGTTTTGAAGGAGCATTAATATATATGTCACCTAGTTACTTATTTTATCACAGATCGCTTTATGGTTGAGTTAAATATAATGAGCGGTGGAATAAGGAGTAGAATACGCATCATATACTGGATACTTCTAATTCTCTCCGTTACTTTAGTTTTTTCCATTTTACTCAGCCGCGAAATAGTGTCTTTTTGGCTTAATTTTATGGAGTTCGGGGACCTGTTTTTGAGACCTATATATTTTAGCCTTTTAGGCGGCCTCGTATTGGCAGCGGTTGCTTTTTTCAGAGTAGACTTCAAGAACAGAAGATCTGTAACGTGGTGGTTTATCAACCTAATAGTTAAAGTCATCCACTTAAGAGGAGATTTGGAGAAGGTCTCCCCTATATGGCTTGACTTCGACGGCTTTAAAATGCCCTTATTTAAATTCATTCTATGGCAGGTTACAAAGATCTTAATTGGCATGAGCCTCTTAAGCAACGTGACGTTCGGCATAACAGTTGACGCGATCATAATGGGCTGGAACCCAAACCTTGAAATGCTCCCAAAAATCTTTAGCCTCCCATTCATCACTCCTCCAATAAACATAACGTATGCAGAGGAAAACCTTATACCTCTAATTCCAGCCTTAACCCTTTTGATCCCACCCTTACTCCGTGCTCTCTTAATCCGCTTAACGCTTCTAGTTTTAGTAACGCATATCATACGCATGGTAATGCCGTTTGTCGCAGCCTATCTATGGGATCTCGAAACCCCTAGCCTAAGGAGATTTATGCCGACGATTCAAGCCTTGATAACCATTTTCATCTTATGGTTTACGTTAACAAGGTTCTTCTCGTCTTTCATCGATTATAATACTAAATATCAGATTCTCGGGTTAATAGCGGTATGTCTCACCTTATCAATATTTACCATCCTAGATAAAAGGGCTCTTAGTTCCAGCTTAAATAAAGTTTTTAGGCGTCAGATTTATGCTCGCATAATAGTCTTAACCTTAATTATAGCCATTTTTAGCGCGCTTATGGTGCTAAATAATAGTATTGCTGATGTGAGAAAGGTTGAGATGCTTGGACCATATATCGCGCAAATGATTTCTGTAAACAGGCATTTGGCTGAAATCAACAATATAAAGGAGGCCCCGTATGTATTCGGCCTTTCATCGATCTCTCCCAATGAGATAGATGAATATATTAAGCAGGTTGAGGGGCTCCTAGATAAAGTGCGCCTATGGGATCAACAAGCATCGTTCGATAAGCTTAGACCTGAGATAGGCTTAATACCTTACGTTGATTTTACTGAGGTTGACATTCTGCGCTTTAATGGCTCGCTATACTGGAGCGCTTCAATGGATTTAATATTGCCTCAAACCGTTAGGCCGGAAGATAGATGGTATGCATCTCATTTTGTTTATACCCATGTGCCCAACGGCTTTCTCATGCTCGATGCCCATACGGGAAAAATAGTTGATGCCTCTAAGTTCTTTCCGCAAAGGAGAGTATACTATGGTGAAGGTGGCCTTTTTAGAGAAACCTGGGTCGCATTTCCAAAAGATAGAGTCTCCAGCACGGAGGTGGGAGGACACTTTTATATTGGTAAAGGTGGCGTCGACGTAGCTCCACCATTAAGCTGGATATTTGAACCAAATTTTCTCCTTTCATATCCAACTACAGTTATGAGAATCCTAAGATATAGAGATGTCTTTGACCGCATGCAGCTCCTGTTCCCGTATTTCACGTATGAATTCAATGGGCAGCGGGTCGATATATGGCCTGTAACTGATGGCGAGAGAACATATTGGACTATGCCGCTAATAGTGTTTCTTGATGCGAGTTACGTGCCGTGGAGCGACGGGAATAGGTTTGGTAGACTAATAGGCTACGCATTAATAGATGTATATGATGGAGACGTCCAGATAATTATTATCGGAAACGATTTTTTCAGCCAGATGTTCAAGAAAGCTTATAGCGAATATGTCTACACAGAGGTTCCAGATTGGTTGAAGAATCAACTTAGATATCCGGAGGAGCTCTTTGAGTGGAGGGTTAGCATGTACAATTTCTTTCATGTGACCGACCCAGCAACCTTCATTACCGCCAAGGAGTTCTATGTCATACCTAAGGGGATTGACACGTACTACATTATTGCGCAACCTCATGGCTTTAACGAAACAGAATTTGTTGGAATACTTTCGCTTGAACTGCGAGGAGCTCTTGGGGAGAATCTGGCTGGCTACATTGTCGTTAGGAACGATTATCCTTATACTGGAGAAATAATATTCTACAAGGTTCCCTTAGAAAGTAAAACTAAACTTTTAGGTCCAACAGCTGTAAATGAGGCTCTAGAAAGAAATCCCGATTTCACATCTCTAAAGACTCTGCTTAGAGAGCCGCGCGTAGGAAATCAAATTTTCTATAGGATCGGTAGATACGATGTTTTCATAATACCGGTTTATACTGCTCCAGGGGGAGGCGTTGTCACCCAAATTGGTGTCATAGCAACTGTTGGAGCGGACTTCACTGGCGAATACTATGTGGGATTAGGCTCAACGATTAAAGAAAGCTTCTATTACTTCCTTTTCAAAATCGCAGGGGTTCAGGCCCCGCTGCCAAAGCCGGGGGCTGGTGAAGAAGAGAGAATTTTCAATATAGTTGAGGAGATTAAAGGTGCGGGCTTAAGTGTACTTGAGCCATCTGAAATTCATCCTAATGTATCCTTTTTCATTGGAAGTGTCAAATATATCTCTGATGATGATTGGGCTAATGTCCAGAATTTACTAAATAATTTTATTAAGGTATGCGAATATTATGGCGTGAAGAGGGTCTTTGTTTGGAAAAGCAACGGAAGATTAAACGCTGGGATACTGGTAAACGTGGAAGGGGTAGTAGAGCTTCATTACATAGTGATAGATCTTACTTAAGGGTAGAGAAACAATGTCAAAAACTAATTCGGATGAAATGTTGTTAAACTTTATCCTAGGCGTTAGCGTTGCCATAGCGGTCGCGCTTCTAATCTTAATATTTAAGGTTAAAGGAGGGCTACTAGGGGTCATTCTCGGATCTATAATAGTTTTGGCGCTAATTTATTGGGTGAGGGAGTTTAAAAGGGTTCTTGGCGCGCAGAAAACTATTGCGGAGGAGCATGAATGGCTGTATGATATCATTGAAGAGGGAGAGAACATAACCTTTGTGGCAAAGGTTCCTGGGCCGCCAGAAGAAGTAAGAGTAAAGTTTGCTGATGGTGTGTTAGAGATTAAAGGGGGCGGAAACTTTTTCAGAAGAGTGGAGATACCTAGGGATGCAAAGTTAGTGGAGAAGTCCTATGTGAATGGGGTTTTACGATTAAAGCTGCGTGTATCGCAAGTAGAGCGAAGCAGGCTACAGCAATAATTCAATAATGCCGGCTATATTTCTTGTTTTCTAATGGTTTATCATTTAACTACTGGTTTAGCCCAATCCCCATATTTTATCCAGATGAGCGCTGCAATTCCTCCAATAAGATTGCTTAATGCTATAGCTAACCATGCCCCAGCAGACCCCATGCCGAGCAAAAAGGCTAGCATGTAGCCTAATCCTACCCTAATTCCCCATAGCCTAAATATTCCAATTAACGTTGGGGTGAAAGTGTGGCCGGAGCCTCTACCTGTTGATATAGCGACCATAAATAAACCGAAAAATGGCAGCGTAGGCAACAATTTTTGAAGGAAAGAGTCGGTTTCAGCTAATATTAGCGAGTCATCGGTAAATATTTCGATTAAATACATCCTGATCGGGTAGACGAGCGCGGCTCCCAAAGATACTAGCGTGAATACCAGTAGACAAGATTTATATGCAACCTCCTTAGCCCTCTTAATATTTCCATCTCCCAGACTCTGCCCGACCATTATAGCGGTTGCGCCGCCAAGGCCGAAAAGAGCTGCGTCGACTATATCCATTATGACGAAACCTATTGCGTAAGACGTGGCCGTAACTATGCCAAGCTCGTTCACTATCCTTAGCTGCATTAGGAAGGCGAATCCATTCGTTAGTCCTAGGATAAGGATAGGTGAGCTTATGCGAGCAACCAAAGCAGCCCATTCAAAATCTATGTCTCTGGTGAACGCTATCTTAAGGTCCGGGTAATTCTTTCTAATAATATATGTTAGCATCAGCACTGATATACTTTTGCCCATAACATCTGTTATGGCGGCTCCTATAACCCCTAGCCTCGGAAAAGGATGTATCCCTAGAACCAAAAATGGGTCCAATAATATGTTTAAACCAACCGCTACAGCATTAACCATGGCGGGGCTCCTTGTATCTCCTACACTTTGGAGGAGCGTTGTGAAGGTTAACGATATATAGTTCAGGAAAATATCAAAGGCAATTATACCGGAGTATTTGATCACATCGTTGAAAATCTCTGGCGGCGTAGATATGATATATGAGAAAATGCACTCTCTCAAAGCCAAAAGCGCTATACAAAGGATGCCTCCAGCAAAAAATAACACCGTGAAGAATCTTGATGCTGAACGGCTGGCTTCTCTATACGCTTTTCCACCGATATATTGAGAGACTGTGCTTAAGCATGCCGCGGTTAAAGCCATAGCTAAAGCTTGAAAAAGCATGATAATGGGCCAAGTCTGCCTTGGAACAGCTACAGTGACATCGCTATATTGGCTTAGCCAGTATGCGTCTGCGGTGTTATAGGCGATAATGATTAACTGATTTAGAAGGGGAGGGGCGCCCAACCATAATAGCATGTGAAAAATTGGGCCGTGGACTATCTTGTCTCGATATTTACTTATTGAAATGTCTTCGTTTAAGCCGCCATCTTCATCGGCCATGAGCATAATTAAGCCAAGGTTACCACTTAAAAGTTTTTATGCCAAGTTTAACATGGTTTTGGTTATTAACGAGTAATGTTTATATCCGGGCTTCCTAACTAACTATTTTCCTTATAGCGGTGGAAAGGTTACTGAAAATAGTAGATGTGTACCTATTCCTTGCTGGGGATTGAGCGGCTTGAATATGATAATGCTGATAGCTCCTATAGCGGGCGCTCTTGCTCAAGTTTTCTCCATTTTCCTAGTCTATAACATTCTCCGAAGACGCGATATTTCTGAAAAAATATATGCGATCTCAAAAATCATTAGGGATGGGGCTGTAACCTACTTAAACCAGCAGTTTTTGGCGGTTTTTGTATTCAGCGTAATTTTAGCTATAGTGGTGGGCTTATTCTTTAACCTATCTATAGCCATAACTTTCTCCATAGGATCAGCTTTTTCAGCCCTCTCAGCATATCTGGGTACGTTAATAGCCATCAATACAAACTCTAGAACTGCTGAAGCCGCAAAAGAAGGTTTCAAAGAAGCCTTCGCGATAGCCTTTGAAGGCGGCATATCCACAGGTTTACTATTAACCGGATTCGGCCTATTAGTTGTTAGTGGACTATACCTAATATTTTCAGCTTTTGGATGCGAAAGCCCAGAAAACCTAGTTGGCTTAGGCTTTGGAGCGAGCTTAACGGGATTATTTGCACGGGTAGGTGGAGGAATATACACTAAAGCAGCAGATATAAGCGCAGATCTAGTCGGCAAGATTGAGATAGGGCTCCCTGAAGATGATCCACGTAATCCAGCCGTGATCGCGGATCAGGTTGGCGATAACGTCGGCGACGTTGCTGGCACCGGCTCAGACGTTTTTCAGTCTTATGTCTGCGCACTTATCGCAGCGATGATACTTGGGGCGTCGATACGCGGCGTCGCGGGGCTAACTTATCCACTACTAGTTCTAGGAGCCGGCCTCGTATCTTCGGCAATAGGCCTCTTTCTGTCTAGAGCTCTAAGCAGAGACTTGAAAAGATCCGTATATTTGGGGATATATATTCCAGCGCTCTTTGCGTCCATATCCTCAGCCGTAATATCGCAAATACTTTTTGGTGATTTAAAGGCTTTCTATGCAACGCTTGTGGGGATTATAGCAATATTGCTGCTAGCCCAAATAACCAATCGCTACACTTCACCTGAAGGAAAAGTTGTTAAAAACGTCGTGCTCGCTTCTAAATCAGGACCCGCAATAAATGTTCTGACCGGTCTATCCGCAGGTTTAGAGGCGGTTTTGATGCCTACCTTGACGCTTTCGGCGGTTATCCTCCTAGCATATTATTTTGAGGGATTATATGGCATAACACTTTCAGCCATCGGCTTCTTATCCACTATGGCGACGTTTGTCTCGATATCGGCTTATGGGCCCATAGTTGATAATGCAAATGGCTTAATAACAATGTCAAAGATCGATGCGGATCTGCGTAGGACAATGGATGTGCTTGACTCCATTGGCAATATGACTAAGGCGACATGTAAGGTTTACGCGATTGGAACCTCAGCGTTAGCACAGGTCGCAATCTTCTCAGCTTACTTGAGCGCTGCAAAACTAAATGCTGTCAATGTGGTAAATCCGGTGGTGGTAGCCGGGATGCTTATCGGCGGCTCCCTTTCATTCGTCCTCTGCTCGCTGGTGATAAGAGCGGTTAGTAAAGCCGCCCATATAATGATCGAATCTATTCGAAGACAACTTGGAGGCAACTCTAAACGCAAAGAAAGTAGGCGTAAACCTCACTACATACAATGCATAAACATAAGCTCGAAAGCCGCCCTAAAAGGAATGTTTTATCCAGCGATACTCTCAGTCATTGCGCCATTCATGGTCGGATTGCTCCTAGGCCCAGAAGCTATGGGAGGCTTCATCGTCGGGAATCTCGTTACAACATTACCGCTCTCCTTACTCATGTGTATAAGTGGTGCAGCATGGGATAACGCTAAAAAACGTATTGAGACAAGTGAAAGAAAAGAGAAAGAAGACGCAGCATATGTAGCATCAGTTATAGGCGATGCTGTCGGCGACCCACTAAAAGATGCCGCCGGACCGTCATTAGACATATTCATAAATTTGATTGGAACGGCAGCGCTAATTTACGCTACACATATGCTTTAACCCTTAGGCTCTTATTTTCAGATAACTTTCTTAACGTGGAAAACGCCTGGCAATATGGTGGGATGCGTTTATGAGTTTTCTTCCCAAACGCCTATTTCCGTATCTAAGTGATTAGATTCGGGGGACGCTAATTTAATCAAATCCTCCTTCCCATTCGAGTAACCAGACGCTATTAGGATGTCACCAGCCTCAATCTTCGTATCAGGTTTCGGCCTTATACACTTGTTGTCCCTCTTTATGGCGAGAACCCACATCCCTGTCTCCTCTGGTATACGAGCTTCCTTTAACATTTTATTCACTAGCGGCGACTTCGCGCTAACTCGAACATATACTATTGTCTCTTCCGCATCCCTTATAGCTATCTTAATAATGGGATGCGGCTCAATCTCCCTTAGAATAACTTCAGCTATCTCGGCCGCCGCGTCAGATATCTTCTCTGCGGCAACACCAAGCCTTATGAGGCCAAGAGTCCCCTTGACGTCGCTCTCATCAAGTTTGCTTGATAAAACCAGTAATTCAAAGTCCGTATGCATCTTATCAACGTATTCTTCAAGCGCATGCACTTCTTCCGCCAGATCTCTACTATTCATCACGAGCGCTGAGTAGGCCAAAGCTATCATCAGCTCAGAGATATCTTTGAGCTCAACAAACCGCTCAACTATTTCCCTAAACCATTTTTCACCCCTTAACTCCTTAAGCATCGCCTCCTCGCTCTTTAAGAGCTTTTCACCAATTTTCTCTTTCAGACCATTTATCCCTGCGGAGACACCCCGCACAATTAAAACGTCGCCATCCCTTATTTTCTCATAATTCCCGGGATTTATTATCCAGTCTTTATTTCTACGAATAGCTATCACATCTACTCCCATTGAAGCTGGATCCAAATCAATCAGTCTATTACCTATGATTGGTGAATCTGATGGAACCTTTATTCTCGACAGTCTCTCTCCAACTTTCTCAAAGATCTCAGTTATAATCGGGTGGACGCCAATTTCCTGTAAAATTATGGCAGCTATATCACCAGCGGCATCAGAAATTTTATCTGCAGCCGAAGCAACCTTAGCGACCCCAGAAAGCATTCTTGCATCCTCGGCATCCCTAGCCGCTATCATTATCTCCATGTTTAAGAGGAAGGCGAGAGTATCAACCTTCTCTTCCAGCTCAATGACATCTTCCGCTAAGTCCCGATCGTTAAACAATGCCGCAGAATAGGCTAGATCAATCATTAGCTCAGAGAGATTCTTCATCTCCAGAAGAATTTCCCTTACAGGTACAGGCTGATACTTTATTCTCTCCTTCTTGCGCATTCTTATAATTCTCCCCAAATACTATTTTTCTAGGACTTTTAAATAAATTTAACTACATTTCGACGCAGATCTTTAAGCGACAAAAGATAAAATTATATTTTGTTAAAAATTACTTTCCGATGTGTCGTAACACCTATAAGATATTTTGCACGCCAGTCTACACACGCTTTCTTTAACTGGATCTTTATGACCCTGTCGTCCACCTCAACGCTAGAGCACGATACACCTAAATACTCTAGAAGATCTCTAACAGCGCTTTCCTCCAAATCTTCTCGCTTCATATCTGCGTTACAAGGCCCTAAATTACACATTGCACAATACTGTCCATGATAATAGGTATTTGCTTCACACGCAGCCCTAAAGACTTTTAACCCTAAATTCTCTGCCGCCTCCCTAATTTTGTTCTTTAAGTCTAAAGATTTCACTTCAATCTGTTCTTTGCCTTTAAACGGCTTAACTAACCTTTTCTCGATCTCCTCCCTTCTAACCCCGCTTCTCTCAAGTCTTCTAATGATCCTTTCAGTAGCTCTTAGAGACCCCAGAACAACCGATTTTATACCTTTGTTAGCGGCAAAAGTAAGTATTTTATCAGCTTCTTTATCAGTTACTCCGGGAATTATTGGTCTAATAAATAATGATACCTTTAAACCCCTCTTTAAAGCTCTCTCGGCTCCTTCAATTCTTCTTAATGGATCTGGAGCCTTTGGCTCTAACCTCCTATTAGAAAACGTAATGATGGTTATGAGCACATTAGTGTTCGGGTCGCTGGCTGAAATGCCAGAGATAATTTCATCCGTTAAAAAAGATTTTGTTGATAATTGAGCGGGCATTTTCAGCCATCTCCAAATCTCCCTCATATATTCTATTGCCCTGCTGGCTGTTTCAGGTAGAAAAGGCTCAGTTACCGAGCCATATGCGGCCAGAGTCTTCTCAGGAATTATATATGGATTCAATGAGAGAGCGTAAGCGATCTCTTCAGGCTCTAAAGGATATGGTTTAGGTATGGCTGAAAAACCCATATCATATATGTAACAATAAGCGCATAGATAGCTGCAGCCAACACCAGTATGTATAGTCATGCCGCAAGGCCTAGGCATCCTCTTTGAATGAGAATCCTCGCTGGCAATCCTCCTAGAGTCGGAGCTTAATTTATCTTCTAGATCCGCTTTAATCTTCTTTTTTCTCTCAAATAAGTCTACTAAATGCGTCAATATTTTAGCTCCTCTCGATAAATTAATTAAAAGGCGGAGCAGTTAATGTTGCCGAACATCTCGCGTGAATATTTTTGTCTAGGATCATTTGCTAGCGCTTAACTCCAAATACTTCTTCTCAATCTTCGCCGCAACGGTCCACAGGTTTCCAACACTAATCCTTCCAACTAAGGAACATAGCATTAACCCTTCGAGTCTACTTATACCATACTTCTCTTCCATCCAAGTGACCAGCTCCAAAAAGGCTATTTTTATAGCATCCTCGAGGCTCCTCCCAGCGCTTGTAGTAGCAACGCACATGACCTCTTTTTCATTCTCTATCCTCGGCCAGCTTATGCTTTCCTCTGAAACCCCGATTTCTAAAGTTATTTCAGCAGGCATTTCAACCGCTGTGCCAAATATTTCGCCATCACCCTGTATCGCATGCGCGTCCCCTACGTAGAGTAAGGCGCCCTCGTGAAATACTGGCAGGCTCACTCTGCTATCAGGGCAAACATCTGGCAGATCCATGTTTCCACCATGCCTTCCGGGAAGCATGCTTGAAGAGATGCTATCAACCTGTGGGTGTGGCGCCGTTCCTATTGTGCCAACCATGGGCTTATAGGGAAGCTTCAGGCTGTTGAATAAGATCATGTTGCCCACGATCTTACATATTTTTGTTTTACGTGGAAAAGCGGTTCCCATAAACCTTAGTATGGGAATCTCTGTGAGATATCTCTCATTGAACTCTGAAGAATATATCGCTCCCTGTCCTATTGTCGGCTTAATCTCCCTTATTGATACAATAATTGACCCGCCCGGTTTGGCCCCCTCAACATATATTGGTCCAACTAGAGGGTTTCCAAAGGGAACCTTGCCTCTATCCCTTAAATCGCTTTCTTTCCTAATCTGTCCCGATGAAGCATCTTCAACTTCAATAACTATTGTTTCACCGGGTTTCACGTAGCTTACTGGTTTTTCATATGGGCTTAAAGTATACCTTAAACCAATATCTTTAAAACTGATTCTTTTCAACGGTGCCACCACTCAACAGTAACCTTAACGTTTTCCCATTATAAACGCTCTCATGTCCCCTAGAATAGCTGATGGGACTTGAAGGTCTTTCATGGTCTTCAGTCCGGGAGGCGCATTAATAACTCTGGGTATCATGTTCACGATTACGGCCGCTGTACCTTTGTCTCCATGAACGCATGGAGATATCTTCTCATTAACTGAGGGTACGCCATCGATAATTATTGAATCATATTCTTCGTCTGCTCCAATATAAGCCTTAAAGGATAAAGTTATCATTTGTTCACCGTTAATAACTCCATGGGCCCGTTGGAGTAAACCCGCTACTGAGCTCGGCTTCACGGTTATGAAATCGCTTTTCACCTCGCTTTCCGCCACTATTGGCACTATGGGTTCTTCCTCTATCCTCTCTAGTCTTAAGCCTAAAGCATCAGCTATCATCGCGATGGACTGCTTTAGACCAACGTGCCCGGTTATATCGCCTCTGGAAATCTTCTCCTTGAACTCTTCAACGCTTAAACCTGCCCCGATTTTAATCTGAAAAGGCAATCTGCGCTTGGCGGCATCCATAACTCTTTCCACATATATGCGTTTAATATCTTGACATACCGTTGTCAGCAATATTACAAGAGTGTCCATTAAGAAGCCAGGGTTTATTCCAGTTCCGAGCACCGTAACGCCATGCTTTCTAGCTAAATCATCAATGTTCTTTGAAAGCTCTTCGCTCACAATGAATGGATAAGATAATTCCTCACACGTCGATATGACGTTAAGACCCCGCTTAACTAGTTCAATTATCTGCGGATAAGCCTTACCTAAAGCGTACACAGTTGCATGTATAGCTATGTCCGCTTTAACGTTTAATTCACTGATATCTTTAAGAACCGTTATCCCAAGCTTTTCATTGAGCCCCATAACCTCACCCAAATCTCTGCCAGCTTTATTTGGCGCGGCGTCCACGGCTCCGACTATTTTTACGCCTTTTTTTCTTAATAGAAGCCTACCTATTTCGCAGCCTATTGCCCCAACCCCAACTAACACAGCTTTGACCTCCAAGTTTTCGGTTTTTTCATTCATTCTCTTATCACCTCAAGCTCTCTGAGTTGAATAATGCGTTGTATTAAATTTGCCTCTAAAAATCTTATTCGTTTTCAGCTGCATTGATTTTAAGGGTCGTTCGCTTCTTAAAACTTCTTTGCAACATATTTCACTAGAGATTCAAATATTAGTTTACCATCCCCGTACTTTGGCGGCTTCCCCATTCTAGTCCAGTCTGGTAGCTGCCAGCCGTAATATGCTCTCTCTGGATGTGGCATTAAACCAAACACTGTGCCGTCTGGGTTACATATGCCAGCTATATCGAAAAGCGAACCGTTCGGATTGTCTGGGAAACGCCCTTCAGCATATTCCCCATTCTCATCACAGTATCTTAGGATTATCTGCCCATTATCTAAGAGCCTATTTAGCATTTTCTCGTCAGGTAGGATGAATCTTCCCTCAGCGTGGGCAACTGGCATACGGAGGATACGCTTTTTAGGCATAAGCCATGTTGAAGCGCAGTTACCGTTACCTTCATGCTTTAGATAAACCCACATGCATCTGTAACCTATCGGAATATTTGTTGCTAAGGCGGCCTCCGGATAAGCGCTTATCCCATTTAACCCCGGAAGCAAGCCGGCCTCAACCAGAATTTGGAAACCATTACATATCCCAAGTATCGGTCTACCTTCATCCATAAAGGATTTTATCTCTTTACCAATCCTAGACATCACGGTTTTAGCCAGTATGGCTCCAGCCCTGACATAATCACCATATGAGAATCCTCCCGGAAACACTAGTATATGGTAGTCTAATAGATTCCTCTTCCTAGACACTTCATTCAGGTGGTGTATTGACGCTTTAGCTCCAAGATCCTCAAATGCCCTTTTAGTCTCAGCATCACAGTTTGTTCCACCAACCCTAACTATGCAGACCCTTATATCCCTAATCTTCATGAAGAATCAGCCTCTAACCAAAGGGTTCTTCCAAGCGTTTATTAGGGAATCTATATCCGCCTCTATAATGCGTCTCCCGTTGAATCCGTAGATAACGAATGATTTATCGCTTTTAACCCGACCTATCGGCTCGTAAACCGCCCCTCTAACCGCTGTCTCAAACTTATCTCTATATTTCTCCGGGACCTCCACTAGGAAGCGGCTATTTGACTCCGAGAACAGTATATAGTCGCTTCTATAAACCTCATTTGCCCTTGGAACATTCTCCAACCATATTTCTAAGCCTAGTCCGCCAGCAAGAGCCATCTCGGCTGCAGCTACCGCTAATCCTCCTTCGGATAAGTCGTGGCACGCCCTTACATATCCTCCATCAATAGCCCTAATTATCGCTTTCATGTTTCGCTCAGCCTCCCTAAGCCTGACTTTCGGAACCGTTTTTCCAAGAAAGCCTAGAAGCCTATAATATTCTGACCCGCCGAGCTCAGCATAAGTGCGCCCAACGATATAGAGCAAATCCCCCGGCTCCTTTAAATCCATAGAAACAATTCTCCTAACGTCGGGTATAATCCCTACAGCTGTTATTAGAAGAGTTGGCGTAACCGGGCCGAGCGGCGACTCGTTATATAGGCTATCTTTTCCAGAAATAAACGGTGTTTTAAAGCCTCTAGCGAATTTATAGCAGGCCATACAAGCCCTGACAAGCGACCCCATTCTATCGGGCTTCTCAGGGTTACCCCAAACAAAATTGTCAAGTAACGCTATCCTTCTGCCGCCAACAGCCACATTATTCCTTATGGCTTCATCAATAGCCGAAGCAGCCATCCAGTAAGCGTCGATTTTACCATACTGTGGGTTCATGCCACACGATATCACAACACCCTTCCATGAATTATCTAAGGGTTTTATGACAGCTGCGTCGCTCGGACCATTATTCTTTCCACAAAATGGTTTTAGGACAGTGTTCCCCTTAACTTCATGATCATATGTTCTTACAACGGATTCTTTACTAGCGACGCCCGGTGAAGAGAGTATCTTTAAAAGGGGATCTGTTAAATCCTTTGGCTCCTCAAAGACTGGCTCCTTAAGTCTAGGCTTAACAAACATGGCTGTCTTGCATGATCTAGGCGGACTAAATAAAAATGGTATGTCAATGTCTGCGACATTAAAACCCTTATAAAATATCTTTAAGACCCTGTCGTCTGTTAGCTTGCCTAATGATGTTGCTTCAACATCTTCATCGCGGAAAATTTCTAGGACTCTGTCTAAATTCTCTTCTGGGACAGTTAGGAGCATGCGTTCTTGAGACTCTGATATATAAATCTCCCACGGCGCAATATTTGGATACTTAAGTGGGACTTTATCAAGTTCAACATATGCGCCGCAGTTAAACTTATGCGCTGTTTCGCCAATCGCGCTTGATAGACCACCTCCACCTAAATCAGTTATTGAAGATGCTAAACCAAGATCCCTAACAGATATTATTGCCCTCTTGAGCTTCTCCTCCTCTATCGGGTTGGCTATCTGGACAGCGGGTCTAGCAGTCTCCTCGGACTTCTCAGTTAACTCTAGTGACGCGAACGTTACGCCATGTATTCCATCGCGACCCGTCCTGCCGCCGGCTAAAACTAGATGATCTCCAGCCCTAGC
Organism: Candidatus Bathyarchaeia archaeon; assembly: GCA_038882715.1. Taxonomy (NCBI): domain Archaea; kingdom Thermoproteati; phylum Candidatus Bathyarchaeota; class Bathyarchaeia (SeqCode); species Bathyarchaeia archaeon. Next base: position 7,487 of record JAVZNR010000013.1, on the reverse strand, counting down.
CCTCTTAATATATCTGCTTATGGGCAGTATGCCAACACAACCACAATATACGACTACGTTCCCCACATAGCTCTCATCAAAATATATGGCTCCGTTAACTGTCGGTATACCCATGTTATTTCCATAATGCCCTATTCCCGCGATAACGCCCCTAAAAATATATTTCGGATGTTTTATCCCGGGCGGGATCTTAGCGTAATCGTAGTCTAGTGGGCCGAAACCTAAGACATCTGTGCACGCTATTGGATCAGCCCAAACTCCGAGAATATCGCGTATTACTCCCCCAACGCCGGTTGCTGCGCCGCCAAATGGTTCTATAGCTGACGGGTGATTATGGGTTTCAACTTTAACCGCTATCCCATAGTCGCCCTCGAAATGGATTATTCCGGCATTATCCTCAAAGACCGATATACACCATGGCTTGTTTAGCTCGCGTGTAACTCTCGCTATAAATGTTTTAAATAATGAGTCAATTTTTCTCCCATCTGGAAGAATAACTAAGCCCTTAAAGGTTTTATGGAAACAGTGTTCGCTCCAAGTCTGCCCAATAGCCTGCAGCTCAACATCAGTTGGGTTTCTAAGTTTCTTCATAAAGTAGGTTTTTATGGCTTGCATCTCCTCCAGGTTCAAAGCTAAACCCATCTCATCACTTATCTTCACTAGATCTTCATCGCTAGCGTCAAGCAGGTTAACTTCATACAGATCAAAAGGCACGTCTCTTTTAATGTAGATCTGCCTCATAGTCTCACGCTTCCTTTATATAGTATTCATAGTCATCTTTAACGGGATTTGCGAGAAGCCTCTTACACATGTCTTCAACCATAACTTTGGCATCATCGACGGATTCTGCCTCAAAAACTATCTCATAAACCTTACTGACCCTAACAGATTTAACAGGGTACTTCAGCTCTACAAGAGCGTCTCTAGTGGTTTCACCTTCAGGATCAGAGTGACCTGGCTTTAATTTAACCTCAACCCTAACGACATACTTCATAGAGAAAAATAAAAGAGTTTAGGTGTTAATTAACTTTAAGAAAGACGCTTTCATCCAGCTTATTTCATCCAGAATGAGGGCGAAACGGTTTCAGGTTTACCTTCAAGGTCGATCGCAATAACCGTGTCTATTGGATCAGGCGCTCTCCTCGGAAGCCCCTTAATAAATAAGCGATCTTCACGCTGCTCAAACGGCAATGTTTTCCCAGTTGCCAGCATGCTAGCTTCAACAACCCTATTCTTTATTCCAGCGACACATATCTCGCTTTTACCCGGCCAATAGAAAACATGCAAATAAACCCTATTACCCTTAGCCGTAACATGCCCCAAATGCGCCGCTCCAAAGGGTGCTGCGCTAGCGCCGTAGATTGATTCGCCATTCCGTTTAAGCCATTCGCCAACAGCTCTAAGCCTACGCTTATAGGCTTCCGGTATGCTTCCGTCGGCTTTAGGCCCAACGTTGAGGAGCAGATTTCCGTTTCCCGCGACGCATCGGACAAGCAGCCTAATAATTTCTAGCGGACTCTTTAAATGCTTGTCTCCGACATGATAGCCCCACCAAGACTCATCTATAGTCATGCAGGACTCCCATGGTCTATCATAGTATCTTATGTGTTGCTCCGGGGTCTCAAAGTCCTCGGGTAAACCGGAGCGATTATTTATAATTATATCTGGTTGTAAGCTGCGAACCATGGTGTTTAGACGCTCCGACTGCCAGTCCTCAGCCTTATATGGCCATGCCCCATCATACCAGAGTATATCTATTTTACCATAGTTTGTCATCAGCTCGCGGACTTGGGCGTGCACGTAATCGCGGAACCTAGCCCAGCCCTCCGAATTTTTGGCTGGTCCATCCCAGTACTCTGGCCAACGCCAATCCAAGAGCGAATAATAGAATCCTACTCGCATGCCAGCCTTGCGGCAAGCCTTAACGTATTCGGCTATAAAATCCCTCTTTGCCGGCGTAGCTTTAACGGACGTAAAATCTGAAACTTGGCTATCCCAAAGACAGAACCCGTCATGGTGCCTAGTTGTTAGAACCATGTAGCGCATACCAGCCTCCTCAGCTAACGCAACCCACTCATCTGCATTAAATCTCTTGGGGTTGAACCTTCGAGCCAGCTTAGCATATTCGGACTTCGGTATGCGCTCAAAGAACATGACCCATTCTCCACGAGCTGGAATAGCATATAGACCCCAGTGAATGAACATGCCGAACCTCGCCTCAACCCACCATCTTAACCTTTCAGGAACCTCAAACCTTGCCTCAGAAGACATATCTATTAATCCTCCTCAAACTAAGATTAAGATTATGAACCGTAAGTATTATTTATAACTTTAATTAAATCATTTTAAGCGCTGAAACGATAATTTTAATGTTAGATCGACAAAAGTTAGGAGTTAACTATGGCTGATAGGCCCCCTTTTTAAACCTGATTTAAGATCTATAAGGAAACATAAATGTTCAGAGTGGTTTCATGATGCTAAATTTGGAATACTTGTACATTGGGGACTATATTCCGTACCCGGTTGGGCTCCCCTTACCGGTGAGCTAATGGAGGTAGTTTCTAAATGGGGATGGGAATTCTGGTTCACTAATAATCCTTATGCTGAGTGGTACTTCAACTCCATGAGAATTAGGGGCAGCCCAACACACCACTATCACCTGAAAATTTATGGAGAGGGCTTCTCATATGACAGATTCGCTCAAACCTTTAATCAGGAGAGTAAGAGGTGGAACCCCAGAGAATGGGCGGAACTTTTTAAGAGGGCCGGCGCTCAATACGGTAAGAGAATCTCCAGCCTATGCGATTAAAATATCGCCGAAACCAGAATGAATAATGGAAGCCAGTGCAGTGAAATCGTAGGTCTTCTCAATTTAGGGTAACGGAAGCCTAACAGGTTTCCCGGTTTCCATAGATATGTTAGCTGCTATAGTTACTTCCATCGTTTTTAATCCATCCATGTACGTGCATAAGATTTTAGACGGATCATTTAATTGTACAGCTTCTATGAAGGCCCTATCCTCTATTTCAAATATGTTTGGTTCACCGGGAATTTCTAATGGTTCCGCGTTTAGGCGCAACAGTTTCAAATCGTGCTCCCAACGGGTAAATAACGCTGTTGTCCTATTGGCGTATACGCTTAATGTTACTCCGCCGCCAGCATTAGATGAGCAGGAAGCCCAGAAGCTTCCAACAGCTCCGCTAGTAAACTTCACGTTAACCACGCTCGCATCCTCGACGTTATATTCGGGCGGGACATCTCTATTGAAGCCCTTTGCAGGGTAAGCGTGAACCTCCTCTATTTCACCGCAAAGAAATCTAGCTAAGTCAACTGTATGCGTCACCTGCTCATGAAATTGTCCTCCGCTTTTCTCCTTCCTTATCCACCATCTCCATATTGGTGTATCCGGCGATGGCTTTGGTGTGCCACCGATCCAGCCGCCTAAGACCAGTATTGGCGGGTCCTCGCGAAGTATCTCTCTAACCAACTGGACTCCTCTCCTATAGCGGTTCATGTAGCCGACGCTCGTAAGTATCTTTTTCCTTTCGACTTCTGAGGCTATCCTTCTCGCCCTCTCAAGATAAAGATCTACTGGCTTCTCGACGAAGAACGGCACATTATGCTCTATGGCTAGTAGCTCAGCGCCATGCGCATATGGTGGAACGCAGATGTAAACCGCGTCGAGATCAACTCTACTGAACATTTCCTCGGCCCTTTCAAAGATAAACGCGCCCTCACTACCAAATTTATCAGCAGCCGCTTTTGCCCGGCTCAACTCAACGTCACAAAACGCTACTGGAGAAGTATGGGGGATTTTAACGATCTCTTCCATGTGCCTTAACGCTATACCACCGCACCCTATAAATCCAACACGAGTCTTCTCCAATCCAATCAATCCTCAGAACAGTCTCGACTTTTAATCCTTTTCCTCTAAATTAGGCTCCTTAAGTATTTTACACATTTTGGTAATTCAATATCTGGGTCTCCGGGTATCCCGCATTCAAGAGCCATGAAATTCTTATAGCCGATCTTTTTAAGCGCCTCAAAGCCTGATTTAAAGTCTGTGTGGCCATATCCCGGTAGTAGTCGGTTGCTGTCTGCTAAGTGAACGTGCATTATGTAGCCGTCAGCCGCTTCAATGCTTCTAGCTATGTCCGCCTCTTCAATATTCATGTGGAAGAAGTCAGCCATGATTTTTATATGCTCCATTCCAACAGCCTCACATACTTCAACAGCTTGCTGAAGCCTGTTAATTAGATGGGTTTCATAACGATTTAAAGGCTCAAGCAGAACATATGCGCCGACATCGCCAGCCCATTTACCCAAAATCCTACATTCCTCTATAAGGATCCTTTTCTCAACCTCTTTAACGTCAGGATACAATGGATATAGATCCGTAATCTTTGGGCCGCCGAAAGTTGGCACAGTTATCACACCGACGCCCCCGAGATCTGCGCAAAGTTTAAGTCTCTCCTTTATACCTTCGATAGCAAGTTCTCTCATTCTGCGATCTGGCCCGAGAAGATCCCCCTCATATCCGCTGCAAACAGTCGAAATCTTAACCCTTGATACACTTAAAGCATCTTTAATCTCTTTAAACCGTTGTGGAAGATTGTTTCCCCAGACCTCAACTCCGTCAAAATCATATTTCTCCGCGTTCTGAAGCTTCTCGAAAAACGTTTTCCCCGGAATTAAATTCTCCTGTATTGCCAGCTTCATAATACATCCCTCATTAAATCTCATCAATCATCAGATATTCTCAAACCACAAATATATTTTTGGATCTTCCCGAAAAATGCTTAACCTTAAGAAATACTTAAAAGCCAAATCTTCAAAAGAAAAGTATGTGGGTGGCCGCCGTAACGTAGAGACATGAGTCAGTTTAAGGTCGCGGATCCTGGTAGCGTACGGACACCATGCATAGTAATGCTGGTGGTATAGGCCTGTGGAGCCCGGAGGCCGGGTTCAAATCCCGGCGGCGGCCTCCAACCAAAAGTTTAAGGACAGAATCATTTCACAGCATTATTTATGGGGCGAGCGGTTGCTGAAAGGGACATTTATAATTTGCCGGGGCGCTTGGAGAGTTTTCTGAGTGGACTCCGTGAGTATGCTGGTTTTGTTGACGCTAATGTTGAACATAACATATTAGGCGCTTTATGGAGTACTGCTTCAGCACTGGCTTGTGTCCCGCTAGGGTTTACAAGTATGTGCAGACGCTTGCTAGAGTAAGCCGTTTCATGCAGAAGGATTTCATGGAGGTTACTAGGGAGGATGTTGAGCGGCTTGTCGCCAGCCTTGAGCGTAATAGGCGATTGAGTGCTTGGACAAAGCAGAATTATAAGGTTGTCTTAAAGAAGTTTTTCAAGTGGTTGAAGGGGGACGGGGAGAGGTATCCGCCTGAGGTGGAGTGGATAACAACAACCCTGAAGAGCAAGGATACGCTGCTGCCGAGCGAGCTCCTAACGGAGGAGGATGTTATGCGCCTTGTTGAGGCAGCCTCAAACATAAGGGACAAGGCGTTCATAATCACGCTGTATGAGAGTGGGGCGCGCATAGGCGAGCTAGCATCCATGCGCATAGCGGATGCGCAGTTTAACGAGAAGTATGTAACCCTAATTCTTAAGGGTAAGACGGGATCTAGGCGCGTGCCTGTCGTAGCCTCCATGCCCTATTTATTAAACTGGATTCAGAACCATCCGAAAAAGAATAGGAAGGACGCGCCTTTATTCTGCGGACTCCACGATGGCAAGCCACTCAGCTACGGGGCCTTCAGCAAGATACTGAAGGAGACAGCTGCCAGAGCCGGTTTAAAAAAGAATGTTCATCCACACGCATTCCGACATAGCAGGGCAACATTTTTGGCTAAGAAGCTGACTGAAGCCCAGATGAACGCATACTTCGGCTGGAGGCAGGGCAGCAGAATGCCCAGCATATACGTGCACCTAAGCGGAAGAGACATAGACGAGGACATTCTAGGCATATACGGCTTAAGGGAGGCCGAGCATGAGGAGCCAATGATAAAGCCTAAGACCTGCCCAAGATGCGGATTCCTAAATCCGATCGAGGCTAAGATATGCAACAGATGCGGATTAGCCCTATCAATAGAAGCCGCCGCAAGCCAGGAGGAAGACCTATACTTCACAGCCGAAGAGGTTGAAGCATTAAAGAGACTCCTACAGCTAATGAAGGATGGAAAAATAAAGATAACTGGATAGTTGTTAAGCCGCAAAACTCATCCAAGCGAAAGTTGGGAACTGAACGTTTGTCTTCTGCCTATAAAAATCCTAATGCCGCTCTCAAACTAGCAGAAGAAAATGTTCATTTAGCGAAAAGATGTCTCAGGGCCTTAGACAGTTTCCAGCCAACTGATACTCAAGTAACAACCAACCTGAAGCGAGAGGAGGCCCAGAGCCCTCTTCTCAACCGAATTTGAAACTACTGACACAGGTTCAGTCTCAGCCTACAGCGGGAATCGAAGTCCAGAAAATGCCCATATTAATCGGCGCCTAGGTGGGTTTTTGAAAAATCGGCTTCTGGACGTGTTCGTTTAGTAGACGCTAAACGAACATGCATAGCCATGCGCAACCCAACCACCAGCACATATCTCCTTAATTTAAACCTCAATTTTGCGATACATAAATAGGGTATATAATATTACAGGAGCTCCTGTAGGGAGGACACCAAACATATTTTCATATATTCATATGTCTTCTATTTTTCCAATCCGTTAAGTGGAAGAATAATGTGATGTTAGTGCGGCTGGCGGCTTTCATTAAGAACATAACTCTTAATTCTTGTTACTAGGATCCTAAGCTTTTAGTTCTTTGTTATTAAGACGCGACACTCTGATAGCTAACGGCACTTCTACTTTTAGTTCTTTGTTATTAAGACAAACGTCTTTTGTTAATAATGCCAGCCCGGTAAAAACTTTTAGTTCTTTGTTATTAAGACTCAGCATCCCCGTTGTGAAGGCTTTTGACGCCTTTTAGTTCTTTGTTATTAAGACATGGGCATTTTTTTGGTAATCACTAACAATAATCTTTTAGTTCTTTGTTATTAAGACGCTATTAGCTCAGCATCATAGGGGATGCGAATTCTTTTAGTTCTTTGTTATTAAGACATATTCAAGCTCAGAGTCAATGCATTTCGTTACTTTTAGTTCTTTGTTATTAAGACTATTGAGAACCATGAGTCCCATGATGAGCCAAGAAACTTTTAGTTCTTTGTTATTAAGACGGTGAAAAGAACCACGCTTCTAATCCCCCTGATGCCTTTTAGTTCTTTGTTATTAAGACGTATAAAGTCGAGTTTCGAGTGTTTTGTTATTTTCGCGACTTTTAGTTCTTTGTTATTAAGACGGTGAGCCGATTGCGGGTGAGCCGATTTCACATCACTTTTAGTTCTCAGGATCATCCAACACCTACGTATGGGAGAAGCTAACCTTTAGGGTTGATTCAGCATGGGTTCCCACCTCAGTAAACGTTACA
>JAVZNR010000012.1 GCA_038882715.1 Candidatus Bathyarchaeia archaeon | reverse complement strand
TCTTGAATCTTAAGTATAGTCCCTAAACCTATACCGGTCTTCTCAACTATCTCCATCGGCGGCGTAACAGCTACAGCCTCTATAGTCACGTAACCCGCAGCCCTAAGCTTAGACGCTATTGATGGGCCGACACCATCAAGAGACTCTAAATCCTCCATCCTTAATAGGCCTCCCACACGACATTATTTTTTGAGATTTTCCTCCAGCATTTCCAGCACAAAGGGGTTCTCTTACCTTTGTACACGATATATACAGCTATGTCAGTATTCTTGCATTTATCATCCCATGGATTTAGGCAATGCTCCAAATTAACCCCCACGCTAATAGACGATAAATTATCGGGTTTAGCCTGAATCCCAAACCTAATTCTAGTCATCCACACAACCATTTAATATTTTGCGTCTCAGAGTTATTTAAGGAATCTGTGAAAAATTAGGTAGGGGGAGGGGGGTGACCTTTAACCTTCTTTATTGCTGCAAGAAACTCTAGTAGGGCTTTAATTGCTTCATTCTCAGTGTTTATTTGATATGTCTTTGGCTTGAACCTGTTCTCCTTAACCCAACCTAGATCAACTAGTATTTTAAGTCTCCTGTCAACTGATGGTGTTCTAAGACCTGTATACTTAGTTAAAGCGTACTTCGTGAAAGCTTTATCTGGGTTTAGAGCCAAATGAATTAAGACTCTAAGCTTTTTTCCTCCACCTAAACCAAGCTCAAGCTCTTCCCATATGCTCTCAATTCTCTTATTTTCTTTTCTCATTTCTCTATGCTTCCAACTGTCTCAACAGATTATTCAAAAATCTTTCCAAATCCACTAGGGTTGCGCCGGATATCCCGATCTCCATCAAGGATTTCATATCAACTATTCCTCTATAAATCAAGTCTTGAACATGCTCTTCGAAATCCTCAACTGGTTTTACACCATACTCTTCACAGATAATATTGTAGAATCGCTTTAGATCCCTTAAGCCTATGTACGCAGACCTGTTTGCTTTCAATCCCCTAACAAGAGCTAAAAGAATTAGTCTGCCGTCTTTATCAAGGTTCATAATGTCTTCAGTCGTTATGGTCGGATTTATCTCGCTGAAGACCCTGCGAACATGCTCAGGCAAAACCCTATTTAACCCAAGATTTTCCGCCAATATCCCAGAATAATAAAGGAGTTCAAGACCAATCCTAACATCACCGTTGACTGGCGGGTTTGCGGTTACATCGCTTGCTAAGTCAAGCGTCTCGTCTAAGACGACGCCCGGCTGGAAAGCTTCTTCAACCCTGTCTTCAAGTATATCTCTGATCTGACTACTCGTGTATCTCGGAAACTCTATTATGCCTATTCCAAGCGTCGATCTCTCACCTGACTCAAGGAGATCATGCCACTTAAGCGACCTAGCGATAAATATCTCGCCAATTATTGGTATAGGTTCGCCGGGGCGCATTTCCGGTATACGCGTCAAATCATATATAACCCGCTCCCTCGGGTTCATCTGAACAAAATAATCTATTTCGTCAAATGTTATTATGAGGAAGATTTCTTCAAACCTTAAATATTCAATCAGCTGCCTAATCATTTCCTCAGGGCTTAAGCTTTTCGTTGATATTTTTTGTGTAACCTTCCTCACCAAATTGCTGAAGAGAACATAACGTGTCGCCCCATCAACTTTACAATTCACATAAACATGCTTAAGGTTAATGCCCTCCCTACGCGCCATCTCAACGATGATTTCGCCAAACTTAAGCGCGGTGCAGGTTTTCCCGGTTCCAGCGGCCCCAACAATCTGGGTGAAACGCGGGTAGGCGTCCCAAACATTTTTTAACGTGTTGCCGTAGATTGAGAGCAACATGCTTATCTGCTGATCCCTATGAGGTAAACGCTTTGGAACATAATAGGGCGAGAGCTTGTTCCTATCCTTAAATATATGTGACTGGGCTTTAAACAATTTTCGAACCCAAATTAAAACTATTTAGAAAGGTGGTCATAAATAATTGTGTTGAAGAAGTTTTAGTTTAAATGGGTTCAAGAGGTTTCACATTACCCATTATCGGTTTAGGTCTCCTTATTGGGGCACACCATTTAACAGCGTTGCCTATAACCTTCAGTACAGTGGGGTTATAGTAAGTTGGATAGGTTTCGTGGCCAGGTCTAAAGTAAAATATTTTGCCCGCCCCCCTGTAAAAGCAGCATCCGCTGCGGAAAACTTCGCCGCCCTTAAACCAGCTTATGAATACTAGTTCGTCTGGAGGCGGTATATCGAATGGTTCGCCGTACATCTCCTCATGCTCAATTTCAAAGTAGTCTCCAAGCCCTTCAGCGATCGGATGCCATCCAGCGACAACCCATATTCTCTCCTTTTCAGCAGCCTCCCTCCACTTAAGGTTGCATGAGGTTCCAAGTAGGCGCCTGAATATTTTGGAGAAATGCCCTGAATGCAGTACTATTAGCCCCATTCCGTCAGACGTTACCCGCCTGTACACTCGGTCAACTACGGTGTCGCTCACTTTATCGTGCGCAACATGCCCCCACCAGATCAATACGTCCGTGTTGTTAAGAACTTCTTCTGTTAAGCCATGCTCTGGCTCATTAAATGTAGCCGTCCGAGCATTAAAACCTTGGTCACGAAGATATTTGGCGATAACGGCGTGCATTCCTTCGGGATATATTTCAGCAACCCGCTTATCTTCCCTTTCATGAATAAACTCATTCCAAACAGTTACGTTTATCCTATTGCTGTCCATATGCATCACACGTAGAAAAATAGAAACTTTATCAGATAAATCTTTTTAAATGATAAATTATCTGTAGGCTGAAGACTAATAATTCTGATCGGTGCGTTGAGATGAATATTGCTGAAAGGGTTAAAACAGTGCTAGATGGAAGAATGCCTGACGCTGTTCCAATATTAATTTATTCAAATCATCTCCCAAGAGGTGAATTTGAACGAAACTTAAGGAATATTGGTTTAGGTTTAGATGTCAGATGCAGCGTTTATAGATCGTATATGCCCAATGTTAAAGTGGAGGAGAGGAGAACAGGTCATTACGTTTACACTATTTATAATACTCCTAAGGGCAGTCTCTCGATGATTACGAGAGTTAATCTTAAATTTCAGCTTCCAGGCGGCAGCTGGATCGTTGAGTATCTCGTCAAAAATATTGATGATGTCAAGGCTTTAAAGTTTATTATTGAGGATACTGTGTATGAGGCTAATTATGAAGAGTACATTCAGATTAAAGAAGATTTAGAGGGGGACGGTATAGTTACAGCGAGCTCCGATTATACGCCGCTCATGAAGATCATCTTAAGATACATGGGCTTCAGGAATTTCGCTATGATGTTTAAAAGGAGGCCGGATATTATAGATGATCTTGTTCAAACGATCGACGAAAAATACGCGGAAATGTATGCTGTTATAGCTAGGTCTCCGGCAGAGATAGTGAGAATTGGAGACAACATAGATGGCGTAATGATATCGCCGTTACTCTTTGAGAAATATTGCTTGCCATTCTACAACAAGTATTGCAGTATTCTTAAGGCGAGTGGAAAGAAAGTTATATCGCACATGGATGGAAGGCTTAGAGTTCTCAAAGACCTCATATCTTTGACCAGTTTAGACGCGATAGAAGCCTTCACACCGCCGCCGGGAGGGGACTTGCCGCTTAAAGAGGCTAGAGAATCTTGGCAAAACAAGGTTATATGGATGAATTTCCCGGAAGCCGTTTTATTGGAGGGTCCGGAGAAGGTGAGGGATTTCACCATAAGCCTTTTGAGGGAATCCGCTCCGGGAGATAGACTGATAATGAGCATAACTGAGGATATACATCCAATTTACCTTAAATCAGGATTGAGGGCTCTGGTGGAGACGGTACATAAGTACGGGAAGCTGCCGATCGAAATTCCCACATCCTAATAAATCTAAGCGGAAGAATACGTGTAAACATCTTACTGTACCATCTTAAGTTTCTGCTCACATTTTATTACCTAAGATTATTTAAGTCGCTAGCGCTAGCTCTATGTATTAAGGTGATGGCTCGTGGTTGATGTTGTTGATGCCCCTCAAATCACGGACAACTTCATCTTAAAGCTTTACAAGCGGATTAAACCTTCCATGTCCTTTAAAGCAACTTCCAGAGAGGAGTTTGAGGAATGGAAAGCCGAGGTGAAGAATAAAATTATACAGCTTTTAGGGGAGTTCCCTGAGCCAGCCCCATTAGAGCCCCTTTTACTTTCGTCTGAAGAGACTGAGAAATTTGTAAGGGAGAAGTGGTTAATTCAATCCGAGGAGGACTGCTATGTTCCGCTCTACCTACTGATACCGAAAAACGGCGGAGGAAAGAAGCCAGCAATACTTTGCGCTCACGGGCACGGCCCCTATGGCAAGGATCCCGTAGCAGGAGTTCACTTTAATGATCCTGAAAGAAAAGCTAACATTTTAAGGCACAACTATAATTATGGGGAGCAGATGGCTGAGGCGGGCTTCATAACCATTGCGCCTGATTGGAGAAGCTTTGGGGAGCGCATAGCCTATCACAATCCATATCCTGGAAGAGACATATGTAACGTTCATTTTCTCCAGCATCTGATCTTAGGTAGAACCCTGCTTGGGTCAAACATATTTGACGGAATGCGGGTAATAGACTTCCTTTTAACGAGAAGAGAGGTGGATCCGGAAAGAATAGGCTGCATGGGTCTCTCTTTTGGAGGAACAATGACCACTTTCTTAGCTCTGCTGGACGATAGGATAAAAGCTGCGGACATAATATGTTATGCGACAACCGGTGAGCATTACGCTATTAGCAGACCTAATTTCTGTGGCTCCCAAATCGTGCCATATTTATACAAGTATATGGATGTGCCTGATGTGATAGCTGCAATAGCGCCTAAACCACTGCTAATAGAAAGCGGTGCGTCCGACACATGCTTCTGGATCCATTCAGCGCTAAAAGCACATGAAACCATTAGAAAGGCGTATGAGGTTAGCGGGCACCCAGAAAATCTCTGGATAGAGGTTTTTCCGGGAGAACACAGCTTTTCGGGACGAAAAGCTTTCGAGTTTTTCAAAAAATTCCTTATGGAGAAAAACGCTTAGGTTTTAGCTTGGAGTGGCTTTATGTGGTTTCAGCGATGATCATTAGTAGTCCTAGAAGAACCAGTATTGCGCTGACGATCATAAAGAAGACTCCAGCTCCGCCTATATTGCTTAAATTCATGTTTGTTTGATGCGCCAGTATTACGCCCACAATCAATAGGATTAAGCCGGAGATTCTTTCTATAAACATTAAACCTAAAGATTTCTCTTCTCTCCCTCTACTCATCCATCTCCCTCAGCTGAACCAGAAAAGTTTTACTCTCCAACGTCTTTTAATCTTTGCGGCAAATACTTGTCCACAATGTGGGTTAACCCATACCTTGAGAACGCTTCCAGCTCACACTTCCTCTGAATCTTCATGAAGACGTTTATCTCCCTCTGCCATATCTCCCCCTTATATCTCGGATCACGCATAAGTTCATGTAGACGCTTGACGTCTATGTCCTCAAGCTTATCGCTTGGCAGCTTATAGTTCACTATGTCAGACGCCCAGACACCAGCCCATTTAGCATCAGGTGTCGTCAACTCTTTCACGTGGGCTGCGTTAGCTGAACCGGAAATTATCACCATAGCTATGTGCATGCCCCACGGATCAGCGTCAGTAAACACGTAAACTGGCAACCCCAGCTCTCGGTTTAATCTGCGGATAAAATATCTTGTTGAACGCGGAGCCTGGCCGCCCAAAAAGACTAGGATGGCCTTAAATTTTTCATGAACCCTTTCTTCAATAAATCTCGTGAATAAACCACCCTTCTCAATAGCTATAACCTTGTCGGCGCTTGTATCCACAAACTCCGCTGAAGTTAACGCTGGCCCGATCATTACGCCGTCCGGATGTGATGTTAAATTAAGACGCTTCCCCTCATAGTTTGGGACAGTATATTCTATCGTTAGGTCGCCGAAAACCGCCGACCTCTCCTCTGGAAAAACATTGAAGTCTTCTCTTGTACACCCCAATATTGTTTCTAGATCAGTTATAATGTCGTCGGACTCATCCTGAGTGTTAAAAGATACATCGTACGCTTGGGCTGAGTAGAAGACGTCTCTGAGCGTCGAAGTCTTTTGATTTAAAGTTAACTCATGAACGAAATACGCCATCCAAACCAGCTGTGTAAGGGGTCTCAAATGCCTAATATTACCCGCGCTTCTCTTAACTCTCTTACTACCTAAGACGTACTGCCTAAGCTCTGGGTCGTAGTATATGTTGTCAATAGATCTGCTCGGCATAATAATGTTCGGGAACGTTCCCTCCTCCAATTGGCTGTATATGTCGCATCCAAACCTTTCAAGCTTTAAAAGAACCTCTCTCCTCTTCTCCCTAGCTGTGATGCTAATCTTCTTCAAGCTTCCTAGCCCTCCTTAAAAGTTCCCCTACACTGGGTATTTCCTCTTTTCCAGCCAGTTTTGCCGAAAACTCAGCTATTTTGGGCAGATACTTCGCGAAGACCGAGAGGCGTGCTTTCTCACGTTTAACTCTTTCTTTTCTCGATAAATAGGCTCCTAATTGACGTGCAACCTCTCTTACCCCATTTAAAATCTCCCTGCTAACTTCCGGTCTATCAGCAATCATCTCCTTCCCAACAGTTTTCCACGGTATCTTTGTGCTGCATACATGAACTAAAACAGCAAAGGGCATGCCGAGAGTCAACCCATAATTCCTCCAATCAATAGACTTAACAATCCTCCAGCTAACATCGCCTGACTCATCGTAAACTAGAGGTATTTTGTTTGCAAACCTATACAAAAGTATGTCGTCTTTTATCGGAACCTTGCCGCCGTACGCTATCCCAACCTCAATAATGAATGGATGCCCAGAATACGCTGAGGGCTTACGCTGAGTAACAGCCACAAACTCGGGTTCAAGCTCCTTCAGTATCCCAGCCCTGAGTATTTCTTCGCCTAAAGGCGATAAGCAATCGGCGTCAGGCGGCAGAAAATCGTTAAAGCTCTTCATTGCTTGGACAAGCTTAACTATCTCCTCTGGCTTAAGGCTTTTAGGGTCGGCGTCCTCCGGGAAACCGGCAAACTCGAGGAAACGTTGGGCAATGCGTTTGCCAACCCTATGAAAGTGCTCCTGCATAAAATCGAGTAGGGTCTTACACCGTGTTACACGTATTATGCGATATAATGTTTCAACGTCCACGCCATGGGGGTGAGGCAACGTTTCTTTCGGTTGGGGCGGAAGCCTTGAAACAACTCTCTCAAACTTATATAGCCGACCTCTTGGATCAACAAACGTGATATTGGCGTATGGGTTAACGATCGCCGTCTGCTTTAAATACTCGAGAACCTTCGGCATCGCTTTGGTATAATCGCCTTCAAGGCTCAGCTCAACTATTGTTCCATGCCATCCTCCCTCATTTTCACGTATTCTTCTATCTAAGATGATTGGGCGGTTACGCTCAATATCTATCATTAGGGTGTACTCGTATATCTTCTGGGAGCCGGTGCTTGAGATAACTTTTACAGGTTTATTAGTCGTTATCTGCCCATAGAGGATAGTCATCGTTCCGCCTAGACCGAATGTTCCACGGGATTGCCGCAACTTATATTTCGAGCTGAATAGGAATTGGCAGAAGGCTAATGGCACATAGTCTGCCGGTATGCCTGAACCATTATCTCTAACTCTCAAAAAGTAGATATTTTCATTCTCACCCTCGTTAGTAGACGATAAACGTATATAAATCTCCGGTAAAATCCCCATGGGTTCCGTAGCGTCAAGAGAATTCTCTAAAAGCTCTCTTATAGCTGAGAAAATAGCCCTTGCAGGGTTCGCGAAACCCGCTATCTCCCTATTCCTATAGAAGAAGTCGGCTGGACTTATTTCCTGAAATACTTGACTTATTGTTTTCACGCCCCTCTAACTCTTAAAATTGCATATCTTAGTTATGAGCTTATTGAATTCATATTATGTTCATCTAGATCCGGGTGATAGAGTTCACGCTTCCCAGAGTTCAAGTCGCCTCTTCTTAAGCTCTTGCTTCTTCCTCTGCAGAAACCTGTAGACTGTCGAGTGCTGGCTACCGTTTATCAGCATATTTATTGCTTCGCGGGCTACGTTAACTTGTTCAATATCACCTATTATCGCAACTGTATGCCCATAAACAGATACTAGGGCTCCGCTTAGCTCCTCAATCATTTCCCTAGACTTTCCTTCCTTCCCAATTATTCTGCCTCTAACTCTCCTCATTTCAGACTCAGATTTCCCAAGGATCTCCCTTAAATCAATTATGTCTAGCATATAGTCTTCACCTTCTAAAAGTTTAAAGGCTCTTTCAGGAGAGAAACCTCTACCTATCGCTAAAACTATATCTTTAGCCCTAAAAAGCAGCGAGGGGTCGTCGGCGTCATCTCTTAAAGTGATTGTTACGTCACCAGTATCACTGTCAATGTCAAGGTTCACCGGTAGCTTCTTCTGTATATAATCTTTTACGCTACCGTTCGGTCCTATAAGTACACCGATTCTCTCCCTAGGTATCTTAACGAACAGCTGCTTCACCTGTCACCACCCTATATAATTCTTCGATATCAATAACATTTACACCAATCCTTGAAAAATATCTATTTATGTTCTCTAGATCTCTAAAAAGAAATTGATCTGAACTAGGATGCTCTATTGGAACAGCTTGTGAGAGATCGAATAGAACGGGTCTGCCCCTCCAAACCATAATGTTGTATTCGCTTAGATCCCCGTGAACTAGACCAGCCCCCCTATAAAGTCTCTTAACATGTAAAAGAACCATACGATACATTCTCCCCGGATTTTTAAGATCAACCTCCTTTAAAAGCGGCGCGCTTACGCCATTTCTACCTATAAACTCCATGATTAAAACGTTATTTTTTATAGCTATTGGGCGCGGAACCCTGACTTTAGCCTCGTACGCCGAATTCAAATTCTTAAACTCCTTTTGAGCCCATAAGAAGACTAGATTCCTCAAATTCTTCCTAACGTTCTTAAATCTTGGATCCCCAATAATATATGGGAGTCTGCCCTTCCTAAACTCGGCTGAAACCGTTAGAAATATTTTTATGGCTATTTCCTCATCGTTTGGACCTATTCCCCAATATATCCGCGACTCCTTACCGGAATTCACGACGCCGTAAATCTCCTTTATTGTACCATCATTCATAAAATCGTATATTGTCATAAGAGTCGATTTATCGAAGACCTCTTCAAGAACCTCGTATTCTTCGCTTCGCTTCTCCTTCATCAGTTGCTCCGACTCATAGGTCTTCTCCTCTCGTTCCAGCTTCTTCCGCAATCTATCCTTAAGTGACAATGAAAAATACCTCCGGATTACTGGTAGAGATGCTTGTAATACCTTTTTCCATGAGGCAAGTTTCCTTAAATAGGTTACTTGACATTTATTGAGAAGATGCTTAAATAGATATTCCAGCTCACCTGTTAAAACTCACGAGTTTTGGAAAAGACTACTATTGAATAGTTAAAAGACCCATTTTACGCAGATGCTCCGCTTGACCCTTCGTGTAGCGCCAAATTATGTCTCCTCGCGTTTCATATTGGAAGTCCCATGGTGAAACTAGAACAACGTCACCAACTCTTATCCAAAACCTACGTTTAAGCTTACCCCTTATGCGGCATATGCGTTCATGTCCATCCTGACACTTAACCAACACGCGGTCATAACCAAGCAACTTGACAGCTATTCCTAAAACATCGCTTCCAGATGGAAGCACTAATTCCTCCTCAAGCTCTTCTTCACTAACAACTTTCTTTTTACCCAAGTACCCTCCTCATCATTTACGCTGATTACATCTACCTATTAAAGTACGGGCCCTACTTAAATACATTACACCTAAGATCCATTCTGTTAATAAATGGTTTACTCTAAGTCACACTTATATTCTTCATTCTCTAAAAATAGCTTGAAAAAGTGAGGCTGAAAATATTGCGTAAAATAGAGCTGACAACGCTAGAAGATTTGCCCGTAAAAGTTGAAAGTATTAAATCAAGTCTTGAGAGAATCTATGGCGTTAAGCTGGGAATGGAGTTTAAGGTTCTGCCCGTTAAATCACTTTGCCCAACAGAAGATTTTCTAGAGAAGGATAAATTAGCTATGATTCTCATGAAAATCATAGACGAGGGCTATAGGGTTCCTATAATAACCGTTAGGAAGGGCGGAGAATACTACGTTGTGGATGGTCACCATAGAGCCTACATCTTAACAAAAATGATGAAGGAAACCGTAGAGTCCTACGTACTACGTTTTCCGGAAGAGGTGAGCTACCGTGCTCCCCAGAAACGCGCAATAGAAACGCTGCCCATAATTGATCCAGCACCTATAGATGATCCAATTTTAAAGGCGTGGAGCCAAATAATCACATTACTGAAGTATTATGAGGCAATGTACGGCTTGCCGTTTTACATAATAGTTGAAAATGTGCCTCTAGAAAAGCTTGTTCCTACGCAGCCGCAGGTCAGCGGTGAGCAAGTAAGGTCGATAGAAAGGTTGCTTGTCCCAATAGTCTGCATTAAATACGGGGGGAAATATTATATTCTCGATGGACATGCGAGAGCCCTAAGAGCTAAAGAAATGAACTTAGAAACCATTAGAGCCATCCTCTTAACTCCAAAAAAGGATCTAGAATATGGAATTATCAGAACAGTTAACAGGTTGGGTCTTAAAGGAATTGACGATATAAAAGTATGCGGGGAGGAGTATGCAAAATTATGCATGTAAAATACCTTACAGTTATTTTTTTCGCAGTGTTGCTAATACATTATTGTTTAACTTCATCATGTATCGTCAACTGCGCTTCTCTTTCTCGTCAATCCATGCAAGTAATTGATGTTGCAGAACAGACATATGTCTCGCCATTGATACATGTAAAAACCATTGATGCTCTGACGGGTAAAGCTGTACGGAATGCGACAATAATATTGTGGGACATATCTAATTTAATTGTATATAAATATTTCACTGACGAGAACGGGGAATGCATAATACCTGAAGACCGTATCAGACTTAGAAGCACATATTGGCTGTATGCTTTTAGAGGCGACTTCAATGCGAGAATGGTTGATTATGTTCCCGTAAAAGCGACGATTTATTTCGAGAGGGCGGAGGCTAAAAACATGATTTTAACGTTGCTTCCAGGGGCATTAATTGAGATTGAAGGTATCCCCTATATTGCTCAGTCGCCGAGTATGGAAAAACGCCGCATGAGCGTAAAGGTCATGGTGGAGACAAAACCTTTCAACCACTCATTTATTAGTGAGTATGGTTCCTCTCTAGACGCTTTCTTCTTAGGCTTACCGGACAGCATCGTGATTGTTCCAGCGGGTTTTCCCTTCTTCCTTGAAGTTGGAGTATCCTATATAAGAAGGGAGTTTTCGCGGTTATCATTTGAGAAAGAGATCTTCCGCATATATAATGGGTCTCTACCATTTATAGCGTCTCAAGGAGAGGTTCTCCCGCCGATCAAGATTCCAGCCTACAGCCTTAAGAGGGGCGTGGAGTATACTAGAACGCTATTCGCAGAGATTTCTCGTATTATCGATGGGGCGCAAGCTATTGGTTTCACCGTTTTCGATGAAAGAAGAATGTTAGGCCACGTAAGCCAAAACATAGTGGAAGCTGAAGTACTTTTGCAGGGCGCCCAAAAGGACGAGGATTTCAGAAAAGTTTGGTTAACTCTTAGAAAAGCCATTGACGAAATAGATAGTATTCACAGGATAATCAGAGATAAATTGTTTTTTGCCGAGAGTCAAGCCGTTTATCTCCCGGCTGTTATTTCAGTCTTTAGTATCGCGGTGTCCTTCTTCTTTTTTGAGGATGAAAGAAGGAAAATATTGTCAAACATTATCTTTTATGTGCTATTCTTAGCGGCCCTCTACTATACTCATCCAGGTACACATGTAATAATCAGCAGAAACATCATGCTTTTCATATGCGCTGCCGTCGCCTCATTCATCGTTTTCTCATCTTTAGTTTTCATAATACCGCGGATTTGGAAAGAGCGGTCTGTTGAAGGAGAGGTTACGTGGAGAAGCGCAATCGTGTTACTCTTCTCTATGGGTAAACGCCAGATAAAACGCAAAAAGATACGCGGGTTCTTTACAATCTTCTCGGTTGGTATTCTTATTTTAGCGTTTGTGTCGCTTACATCTTTTGGAACCGTTTTTGGAGTAGTTTCTGAAAGAGTTGACTCTACATCGCCACAAGAAGGTGTTCTAGTGAGGAGAATGGTTAATGGTTCCTCAGCTTTCTTTTCGCCATTAGGCTACGGCGATATAATCACTATCTCAGAAATAATCCCCATGGTTAATGTCGCACAGAGATGGAGAAACCTTCCTCAAGCAAACCCCATAGTCCTGCTAGTAAACCCGAAAACCAATGAGAATCAACCTATTTACGGCATGATGGCTATATGTCCCAGTATTGAAGCGTACTATACAGGGATAAGGGAAATCGTTGAGAGCGGAGAGCATTTAGGCGATGATGCTTATGGCGAGGTTCTTATAGGTTCAAACTTGGCTAAAAGGTTGGGCGTTAGGGAAAACAGTAACGTGACCATAAGGATAACAGGCGGCCTTACAGAGAATTTTATTGTGAAAGGGCTTATTAACGATGAGAAATATGAGGCTTTAAAAGATATTGACGGCTCATTTTTCGGCCCATACAGGCTCCTTGAAGATGGCTCCTTGCGAAGGTGCAATGCCACAGAAATAATGGTTATTAATCTGAAGACCGCGGAAAAAATTCTTGATAGGGTACCAAACCTCATGTTACTATCAGATATAGTTTTTCAACCAGCCTCCATCACTAACGTGGAGTCAAGTATTAAAAGTATTGTTCTCACGTATGGTTATGACATATTTGTTTCATCAAATAATGTGGTCACATATTACCATATCGGCTCTTTCATAGAGTTTAAAGGGGTTTTAGAGCTTTTAATTCCGATAATTATGGTTGTCCTTAACGTCAGCATGGTGATGATTAACAGCGCTTATGAGAGAGAAAAGGAGATTAGAGTTTTATCGGCGGTTGGATTAAATCCAACACACATAGGATTAACATTTGTAGCCGAAGCCGCGGTTATAGGCATGGTTGGCGGCAGCTTAGGCTACCTGGCCGGATTAAGCTTTTACAGAATCATGACGCTCTTCGGCCACGATCTAATGGTTAGGGAGAAGCTCGAATGGTGGTGGAGCGCCCTAGGCTTCGCCTTAGCCATACTGATCTCAGTATTATCCGCCATGAAGCCGGCAGCCATGGCTGTCAGCGCATATACACCATCAAGGATAAAGAGGGTTAAAAGACCTGAAGAGGAGGAGAGAAAGCGCAGAGAAGAGATATTCAGGGTATATCAGGTCAGAGAGTTAAGCATGCCGATAAAAGTGCTGATTAATGAAAAGGAGTTCTTTGTAGGCTACTTTTTAAGCTGCTTAAGCGACTTGAGGCATGGTTACGTGGAGAGAGTTGAAAATATTGAAGATCTGCCGGAGACTGAGAGCGTTAGAGGTGAAATAATAAAGACTATTAGATTTGTGTATCTGTTCGGCCCTCCAGAGAATAGGCGTGGGACAAATAATGCTTTAACTTTAGTGAAGAGGCGGGATGAAGAATATTATAGAGTTAAACTGGTTTCGGAGCCAATTTCGCCTGGTATGCCTGAGAGCGCTATGGAAAGAACCGTAGATTTTGTTCATGAGATATTGATGAGATGGATTAAAGAGAAAAAGAGGATAATGGGGGCGGTTTAAAGATAAAATAAAAAATAATAATGGGAATTTCAAATTACACCTTATTAAAGAGAGTTGGGTTTATGGGTGTCGATTTAGGCGATTTGGTTCCTAGAACGCCGACTGATTTAAGCAGCCTTAGTGGTAAGGTTGTGGCGATAGATGCATATAACGCGCTATACCAATTTCTCGCGATAATTAGGCAGCCTGATGGGACACCGCTCATGGATCACTCGGGGAGAATTACAAGTCACTTGAGCGGCCTATTTTATAGAACATGCAATTTACTTGAGTTAGGGATAAAACCCGTTTATGTTTTTGATGGTAAGCCGCCAGACCTTAAAGAGGCTGAGATCAAGAGTAGGATGAAGGTGAAAGAAGAGGCAATAAAGAAGTATGAAGCCGCGTTAAGGGAGGGTAAGATCGAGGAGGCCCGCAAATATGCGCAGATGACCTCTCATCTAAAAGACTACATGGCTGAGGATGCTAAGCGTCTGTTAACGCTTATGGGCGTACCATGGGTTCAAGCCCCATCAGAAGGTGAAGCCCAGGCAGCGCATATAGTTAGGAAAGGAGACGCTAACTTCTGTGCAAGCCAAGATTATGACAGCTTGCTTTTTGGCGCGCCCCACCTACTAAGGAACCTAACTATATCTGGGAAGAGGAAGCTTCCCAGAAAGAACGTCTATGTTGAAGTTACGCCCGAAATAGTCGAGCTGGATCGTATTCTTAGGGAGCTGGGCATTACACGTGAACAATTAATTGACGTGGGAATACTCATTGGGACAGACTATAATCCCGATGGCGTAAGGGGCATTGGGCCTAAAACAGCGCTTAAACTCATAAAGACGTATGGGAGCTTAGAGAAAGCCCTGCCGGCGATAAAGGGTGCCGAGTTTCCAGTTGAGCCAGCGAAAATAAGGGAAATTTTTCTTCACCCGAACGTTACAGATAAGTATGAAATTAAATGGGGTGAGCCGAATATAGAGGGCGTGCTGAGTTTCCTTTGCGGTGAAAAAGATTTTTCGGAGGACCGGGTGCGAAAGGCTTTGGAGGAAGCCATCAAAGGGATGAGGAAAGCTAGGGCGAAAAGAACGCTGGAATCATGGTTCTAGCATTAGTATAACTTGGGTGAAAAAGGCTAAAAGGAGCCTAAACCAGAAATTGCTTATTTGAATCCTAGCGAAAAATATATGAGTTGATGGCTTTAAGGAAGCAGAGGGAAAAGGTGAGATCAGTGGATCTGCGTGAAAATGAGAGAAGAGTCCTCATGGCATTAAAGAATTTTGGCGGGAGAGCTACTATTGAGAAGATTGTTGAAGCGACCGGTCTCGCACATGCGGCTGTTATACGGGCGGCTTTATCGCTTGAGGATAAAAAGCTTGTGAAGATGAATGAGAAAAAGGTGACACGTTTTTCACTTAACGATGAGGGGAAGAAATACGCTGAAGATAAGTTGCCGGAGAGACGGTTAGCTGAGATACTGATGAAAATGGGTGGTGAAGCATCAATAGACGATGTTTTTAGGGCTGCTTCAATGGACAACGAGACTGCAACTATAGCGTTGGGCTGGCTTATCCGCAAAGGCTGGGCGAAGATGGAATCTAGGGAGCGGAGGCTTAAGATTTTAAGGGAGCCGGAGACCGGATCCGATGAAAAGCTTTTGGCGATGCTTAACATGGCTGGAGTTTTAACCCTTGAAGAGCTAGACGATAACCTGAAAGAGGCTTTTAAGGTCCTTAAGGGTAGAAAGATAATCAACGTTAGTGAGGGATCCATTAAAGAGGTTGAGTTAACTAATGATGGGTTGAGCCTGCTTGAAAGGGGAGTCGAGGTGGTTGAGGAGATAACGCAGCTAACTCCGGAGATCATAGTGACTGGTAAATGGCGTGAAAAGAGGATCCTAAAATATGATATTAGGGCTCCTACGCCCAGAGTTTGGCCTGGAAAAAAGCATCCATACCTGCGTTTCCTAGATGAGGTTCGAGAGAAGCTTGTTGCTTTAGGATTTAAGGAGATGAATGGGCCGATTGTTGAAATAAGCTTCTTTAATTGTGATGGGCTCTATATGCCTCAAGACCATCCGGCCAGAGAGATTCACGACATGTATCTTGTTAAGGATCCTGAGTATGGCGACTTAACCCCCTATATGAAGTTTCTTGAGCGGGTTAAAGAGGCGCATGAAAATGGGTGGAAGACTGGCTCAAAGGGTTGGGGATACAAGTTCTCGCTTCTCATGGCTGCAAGACTGATTTTGCGCAGTCATACGACAGCAGTAAGCGTAAGGACGCTTATAAGCGAGGATCTTGAGATACCCGGAAAATATTTCGCTATAGCCCGCTGCTATAGGCCTGAGCTCATGGATAAAACTCATTTAAGCGAGTTTAATCAGGTTGAAGGCATAGTTGTAGGTGAAGATTTAACGTTACGCGATCTGCTTGGGATACTTGAACGCTTCGCAATAGATATAGCTGGAGCAGATAAGGTTAGGTTCAGACCGGACTACTTCCCGTTCACCGAGCCGAGCGTTGAGTTGTCAGCCTATAAAGAGGGTTATGGCTGGATGGAGTTCGGCGGCTCCGGAATCTTTCGCCCAGAGGTGACGCTGCCGCTCGGCATAGATGTCCCAGTTTTAGCTTGGGGTTTAGGCGTAGATAGGCTCTTCATGATGAAGGCTGGAATAAACGATATACGCTATCTATTCACTCACAACCTTGATTGGCTTAGAAGAAAGGAGATGATATAAGTATGCCGACAATCGAGGTTGAACGTGAGGATCTGGAGTCGCTTCTAGGAATGAGGCTGCCGCAAAGTCCTGAAGACTTGGATGAAATATTGTCGTTCATAAAAGGCGAAGTGAAGTATGCTGACGAGAAAGAGATCCATATAGATGTTAAGGATAGTAATCGCGCCGACATATGGGGCGTGGAGGGGATAGCGCGTGCCTTGAAAGGAATACTTAACATCGAGAAGGGCCTTAAACGCTACGAGGTTGCTGGCGAATCGGGGGTTGAGATCGCCGTTGACCCACGCTTAAAAAATATACGTCCATATATCGCTTGCGCGGTCGTTAAAAATGTGAAGCTAAGTGATGCGGCGATACGCCACGTAATGCGCTTCCAAGATAAAATGGATCAAACCTATGGCCGCGGTAGGCGTAGAACATCAATAGGGCTATACGATTTTGATCTGGTTACCCCTCCATTACGCTACACTGTTTCTAGACCGGATGAAACGAGGTTCATTCCGCTGGGTTTTGATGAGGAGTTAACGTTAGCCGAGATACTTGAGAAGCATCCTAAAGGAATAGAGTACGGGCATATAGTTAAACAGTTCGATGTTTGGCCGATCTTCATAGACTCTAGGAGCAAGGTTTTATCTTTCCCACCCATAATCAACTCAAATGACCTTGGGAGAGTTACAGTTGAGACAAAGAACGTTCTTGTGGAGGTGACTGGCACATTATACAGAACAGTTCTATACACTCTGACAAACATTATTTTAGCCCTAGCAGATAGAGGCGGAAGAATATATTCAGCTAAAATACGCTATCCCTACGAAGATCTAGGAGAAGTTACAACGCCAGACCTCAAAACGGAAAAGATGCATATAAACATTGACTATGTGAGGAAAGTTATAGGGGTTCCGTTAAGTCTCAACGAGATAATAGATCTTTTGGAGAGATCTAGATACGGGGTTTCAGAGGTAGAAGGCGCCGAGATTGTTGTTGAGATACCGTGTTATCGCCCAGATATAATGCATCCAATAGACGTTGTTGAAGACATAGCTACAGCCTACGACTTAAACAGGATAAAGCCAAGGTGGCCTCAAATATCGACCGTCGGTGGGCTCTCGCGTGAAACTCAGCTTCGTAACCTAGTTAGGGAATTGATGATTGGCTTAGGTTACCAGGAGGTTCTCACATTCACTTTAACAAATCAAACCGTGCTATTTGAGAAAATGAACATTCAACGTGAGAGGGTGGTTGAGGTGGCAAACCCAAAAGTTTCGTCAATGACCTGCTTAAGGAGCTGGCTGCTGCCAAGCTTAATGGAGTTTTTAAGCCACAATACTCATGTCGAGTATCCGCAAAGGATCTTTGAGGTTGGCTACTGCGCTATACATGACGAAAAGCAGCCCAATAAGACCAGAGACGTTGAGAAATTAGCGTGCGTGACAATAGATTCTGAAGCCGGGTTCTCCGAAATTAAATCGGTTCTTGAAGCACTATTATATAACCTGGGGCTTGAATACAGTTTAGAAGAGACGAGCCACGGAAGCTTTATCGATGGACGCGTTGGAAAAATAATTGTGAATGGGGAGGAGACCGGTTTTATAGGTGAGATAAACCCACAAGTGCTCCAGAACTGGGGCTTAGAGAACCCAGCCGCAGCCTTCGAGATAAACCTTAGCAAAATATGGAGCCTGTTAAAGACTAAGTAAATCTTTTTCCTATCCTTTTTTCGTTGAGAGGATCGGAAAAGCATGATTTTATCTAATCTTTTAAATTTTTGGCATCTGGGCAACCGGTAGGCTTAGAAAAGTTTATTAGATTCTTACATTTCTATTTCTGGGTAACCGGGTGAATAATGTTAATTGTCGTTTGAAATACAAGACTTAGCAGACATTTTAAGAATCCTCACCCTAATAGAGCTCGGTGAGAAAGTTGTTTCAAGGCGTGGTTTAGAGCATAGAATATGCCGCCTCTGCAAGGGGCGATTTAACATTGATGCTAAGGATTTTAATGAGACTTTAAAGAGCATGGTTGAAGAGGGTCTCTTATCCGCGTCAGGCGACCACGTTAAGTTGACTGATAAGGGGGCTGAGATAGGCAGAGAATGGAGAAAATTCCTTTTTAGGAGCGAACCTGTCTTAGAGGTTATAGCTGGTATAGCGGATGGAACAGTTGCCAGCCTTGTGGTGATAGCGTCCTCCCTTATAGCTGGGTTGACTGTGAAAGTGACGCTGATAGCGTCTATATTAAGTCTCATAATAATTTCGATAACAAACTTTTCAAGTTTTCTGCTGGGCGGAATGACTGAGGATTTAGCGGATCTAACAACGTTGCAGAACCTAATAATTTATAGTTTAAGCGATATCCCGGACAAAGTAGAGAAAGAGAAAGCGATTTATCTAGCTAAGGAGCTTCTTGACTTACTGCGTAAGGAGAGGAGTAGAACGAACGTTTTATCAGCTCTAACGTGTGGAGGAGCAACGTTTATTTCGGCCGCTGTACCGATAGCGATCTACCTCATCCTGCCTCAACCAATCGATGTTTTCCTATCATTCCTAATCATCGCAGCAATGATCGGTCTGTTCCTAGTTTACTACCGCTCCCGCAAAATGAAAATACACTGGAAAATAACGCTCCTACAGACCATAGCAGTTATAATTGGAGCCGCAGCCATATCTCTGATTTTAGGCGCCAACATCTAGAGTTCCGAAGCGCTTGAAGAGGAGGGCTCACATAACACTGAGCGTTATACGCTAAGGTAAAATGGTGGGCTGGGTTAAAGTAAAGTTTATTTACATTTTCTATATACGATAAATTTAGCGATGATACGAGCTTAATCCCGCCGGAACCCTTTTCGCGGGGCCCGCAGAGACGGACTCAACCGAGATGGGCGTAAAGCCCCTTCAATGAGGGAGAGTTTACCCAGATGCGGGACACGGCGGGCGTGGGCGCTAAGATTCCACGTGTGAGAGAGCCCAGCTGAGGGGAGCGAAAGACCGCTCGTCTGTGAGGCTGGGTGTTAGTCGCGTGGAACACAAAGCGCCCACGATAATTATTTTTTGGGCATGTTCAGAAGGCTTAAAGGCTTATAAGCTGTTTCAGGAAATGAAGTATTTAAGGTGGTCTTCTTGGTTAGCTACGAGCTGTTTAGGAATCCGCCGCCAGAGTACAGGGGGGCGCCCTTCTGGTCGATAAACGACTATTTGGACCCCGAGGAGGTTGCCCGCCAAATCACTTTACTAGACTCTGGTGGATACGGGGGCGCCTTCTTCCACGCTAGGGAGGGGTTAGCCACACCTTTTCTAAGCGATGAATGGTTTAAATCTTTCGAAGCAGCCCTCAAAGAAGCGAAGAAACGCGGCATGTTTATATGGATATATGATGAACTTTGCTGGCCCTCAGGCTTTGCTGGCGGAATAATCCCGGCTCTTGGATCAAAATATCGGGCTAAGGCTTTAGTCGCCGTGCTGAGCGAAAGGGCCTATGGCGGCAACGAGGTTTTAGCCACCTTCAAATGCAAATTGAATAGCGAGGGTTTGCCCTGCGAGTATGTGCCCGCTAAACCCGGTGAATCGGGCGGCAACTACATCTATCTATCCTTTATGACTTATACGGCTCCTCTAGGTGAAACATGGTTTAACGGAATGAGCTACGTTGATCTGTTAAACGCTGAAGTTGTAAGAAAATTCCTTGAGGTTGCCTATGCGCCTTATGTTGAAAGGTTCCGGGATGAGATTGGAAAAAGCATACCGGGAGTCTTCACCGATGAGCCAAACACGTCTAGCAGCAGGCCGAGAATGCTCGGTTTCGGCGAAAATGTTACTGTTCCGCCTAGAGGGCCTAGGTTTCCAACTTTTGCTCTTCCATGGACTGACGGGATTGTTGAGCGCTTTAGGGAAATGAGCGGATATAACATTTTGGATAGGCTGCCTGAATTATTATTTGACATTGGAAACTATATGAAAACCAGATACGACTTCTGGAAAACCGTAACTATGCTATTTTTAGAAGCGTTTTCCAAACAGATATATGATTGGTGCGATAAAAACGGGTTAAAGTTCACAGGCCACTATCTGGCTGAAGACAGCCTTCTCAGTCAACTGATATGCGGCGGCGCTGTGATGCCCCATTACGAGTACCAGCATGTCCCTGGAATAGATCACTTAGGCATGCATGTTTGGGGAAGCCTGCTGACAGCTAAGCAGGTTTCAAGCGCTGCAAATCAGCTCGGGAAAGGGAGGGTTCTATGTGAAACGTACGGTTGCACTGGCAACTACCCGTCTTTCGCAGATAGAAAGTGGATTGGAGACTGGCTTTATGCTATGGGCGTCAACCTATTAAACCATCATCTAGTGCCGTACTCGATGCGTGGTAGGAGGAAGCGGGACTATGGGCTTAACTTCCACTGGAGCCAGCCTTGGTGGAAATACAATAGGATTATAGAAGATTATTTCGCTAGATTAAGCTACATGCTTTCTATCGGTAGGCGCATAGTTAATGTATTAGTGATTCATCCTATAGGCAGCGCATGGGCGGCTTTCTCGCCCCTAAATACATCCAAGGTGAAGGAGCTAAATGATCTTCTAATGGCGTTACTTAGAACCTTGATTTCACTACACGTAGACTTCGACTTGGGAGACGAGACTCTAATGGCGAAGCATGGCAGCGTTAAGGACGGGAAGCTCCTTGTTGGAAAAATGCCGTATGACGTGGTTATAATACCGCCAAGCCTAACTCTGGAGGAAAGCACCGTTAAGCTGCTGCAGGAGTTTGTCGAGGGTGGCGGAAAGCTGATAGCCGTATCACCTAAGCCGTTTTTAGTGAGGGGCGAACGGAGCGAGAAAATCGCAGATCTATTGAGTAAAGCGGTTAATATCGAAAAGATTGACAAGGCTTCTATAGGCGAGGCTCTAAAAAATGTTCCTAGACCTATCGCAATAGAGGGGGATGAGGAGGGAGACATCCTATATCATTTAAGGTTAGATGAAGAAAGCGGTTCCCTCATATTGTTCCTGGCTAATGCTAGCAGAGAAAACGCCCACAGCCTAAGGCTGTCTATAAATGGTTTATTCAAGGTTGAAGAATGGGATGCTATAAATGGAGAAAAAAGGGTTTATCCATCGGAGTCCGCTTACGGAAGAACCAGCCTGAGTGTAAGACTTGAACCGGTTGGTTCAGCTCTATTCGTTCTAAGTCCCAGCGCTCATGCAGCGGAGACTTTGACGAAGGAATTGGTTAAGGTCTGCGAGGAAACTATAGGTGGATCATGGAAGATTAGAAGATTAAACCCCAATATTCTTGTGCTGGATTACTGCAGGTACCGTGTTAAGGGGGCTTGGAGCGAGCTTACGCCCGTCTGGAAAGCGCATAACTCCATAGTGCAGAATGGATTAGGCGCAAGATTTTCACTGAGATTTGAGTTTGAATCCGACATTGATCTCAAGGGTAAACGCCTATATCTGGTCGTCGAGAAACCTGAGCGCTTTAAGATCTACGTTAATGGGGTGAGGGTTGAGTGTAAGCCTAATGGATACTGGTTAGACTGGAGTTTTCCATTGATAGATGTTTCGGAGCTTATTGGGAAGGGATTAAACACCGTGGAGCTGGATGGAGTAGTGGAATTAGAGCCCGAGCTGGAAAACATATATCTGCTCGGCGACTTCGGAGTAAAAGCCGGAGCAAAAGGATCCTCAAAAATAATTAGTGAGCCGGGATCTGTGGAGCTTGGAGATCTGTGTCAGATGGGCTACCCATTCTATGCTGGTGAAATCGAACTGAGCAGAAACATAAGCCTAAATATACCCGAAGACGTTAAAATCATGCTTCAACTCGACGGGCTTAACTCATCGCTAGCTATAGTCTACGTGAATGGTAGAGAAGCCGGAAAAATCATGTTGCCGCCCTACGAGATCGAAGTCACCCAGCTCCTAAAAACGGGAGAGAATGAGATAAAAATACGGCTTGTTGGAAACTTAAGAAACGCCCTCGGCCCACTCCATTATGAGGGCGGGGATCCTGCATTCATAGGTCCGGAAACATTTAGGGATGCTGCGCACTGGGTTGACGAGTACGTGCTCAAGCCCTTCGGCGTAAAAAACATTAAACTCTTAATGTTCAAGGAGCTTCCGGCGGGTGAAAGCCAAGATCAGTAGACTATTTGGAGCCCAAACTTCTTTTCCAGATTATTGGCAGTCTCCCTCATTTCTTCTTTTGTCCTAAAGCTTGTTTTTAAAGCGACGCCTTTAGGAGATATTTTGCTTAATATGTGGGCGATTTTTTCCGGCGGTATGAAAGGTATCTGGATCAGTTTTCCCTTCTCCTGAATCTTCCTATATAATGGGATCCAGCAGTCTTCTCCGCAGTCCGGGTTTCCTTCGCCGGGCACCCACTGTATGCAGTTAAGGCTATTTATGTTTAGCAGGTCGTCGAGATGCTTTAGTTCTAGTGGGCCGTCTAAATGCCATATGGTTCTCTGGAAGTAATCGCATTCTTCAATGATGAGCGGATACACTGTTTCCCTAAAAATCTTCGGCGATAGGTAAACTATTGTGTCGCATTGAAGGACAAAATGTTTCTCACGGCTCCATATGTCGGCCCAAGTAGAATAACCGTTTTCTGAGACTTTTATCAATCTACATGATTCCTCAAAATATTTGAAGAACAGGCTTTGAACCTTATCTAAAGCCTTCTTCAACTTCTGCTTCTCGAAAAACATATCTCTTAAAATTCTAGTTGGATATTGGCCCCTAAGCTGCCCCACTACTGTTACTGGATCCAGCAGATCCGTAAATGCGACTATCGCTTTGTCTCTACATTTTTCCCTAGCAGCCTCATATGCTAGGCAGGTATAAATCCACCATTCATTTTTGGGGTTAAACTCGACCTCCAAAACCTCATCTAGGCTGAAGTTACCTTCAAACCAAGCAGTATTGACTTTTCCATCAAATTTCAGCTCCGCACCTAGGTAAGCCGAGAGCGATCCGGGGCCGAGATTAACCCAGACATTTGGATAAGCTTCCATCAGAAAATCCACTCTTGACATTTGGTCAAGAACCCTATACAGCGCTTCATCGACGTTAGGATAATATCTTAGGAAAGCCCACGAATCTATGGAGACCTCTTCCCCATATTTTGGCACAGTGACTTGTATCAGTGGACGGTTAAGTTCTCGCCCCCACCATTCCTCAAATATAACCTTAACCTCATGCCAATCCTTCTTGTAGAGCATGAAAACCCCCGCTAAGATACGCTTCTAAAATTAATTAGCATGAAACCATTTAAATTCTTAGATGCTTTAAGAATAAAGGTGGCTGGTTATGGGAACGCTGGATACAAGTAAATTTTTCGCTTCCCTCGGGATCATCGGGCCTGGAGTCGCATATATCTTCATATGCCTATCAATATGTTTGTCGCCCTCATTCAGCTGGTATGAGAATGCGTTAAGCGATTTAGGCCATTCCCAGAAAAGCGTTGTTGCACCCATATTTAATTTTGGTCTATTGGTATCCGGCTTCTTGACGGCGATCTACGCGTCTAAATCTCTGGCAGAATACGCCAAATACACTAGTATATCGGTGGTGTTCTCAGCCTTAATGCTGCAATCTGTAGCAGCGTTTGATGAAATCTATGGTAGAATCCACTTTATTGTATCAGTATTATTCTTCATTTCAGCCAGCATATCGTGCATAGTTTACTTCGTAGAGAAGAAAAAGGTCTTAGGCTTTGCGGCATTTTTAGCAGGTTTAATGGCTTGGCTATTCTACTGGGCCAACATATATAAAATGGGTGTAGCTATCCCCGAAATAATCTCCGCGATCTCCGTCACCTCATGTTTAATTGAATCATCACTAAACATAATTAGGCAGAAAGATTGAGAAAATGAGATTAATACCCTCAAAGATTTATTATTTTAGTCTCTACTAAGATACGTTAATGCGATTAAGGCGGCGAGGTGCTTTAGAATGGTTGATATTGCCAGCTTCGGCGAACCTATGGTTGAATTCTGCGCTACAGAGATAGGTAAGCTCAAGGATGTGCAGTTATTTAAGAGGGGCTGGGGCGGGGACACCTCAAACTTCATCGTTGCTGTTGCTAGGCTTGGCGGAAAAGCAGGCTACATATGTCGCATCGGGGACGACGAGTTCGGCGAATCGTTTCTGGATCTTTGGCGCAGGGAAGGCGTGGATACATCGCAGGTTATAGTTGAGAAGGGAGGTTTCACCGCCGTCTACTTCATATCGCTTCTGCCGGGTGGTGGACACGACTTCACCTATTTCAGGAAGGGTTCGGCTGCAAGCCATTATTCGCCGACGGATTTAAATCCGGAATACTTAAGCGGTTTGAAAGTATTCCATTCAAGCGGGATCTCAATGGCTATAAGCGAAAGCTGCAGAGAAACCGTTTTAAAAGCAGCCGACATAGTTAAAGAACACGGCGGGCTTTTCAGCTTCGACGTGAATTTCAGACCTAAATTATGGCCGCCTCAATGCGCTAGACCCTTCATCGAGGAAGCTATGCGAAGAGCGGACATAATATTTGTAAGCAGAGAGGACGTGGATCTACTCTACAATGAGGACGCAGATAAAGTGGTTAGAAGAATATACAGTTTTGCTAAACCAATATCCATCATAGTGAAGATGGGCGGGGAGGGCTGCATAATATTTGACGGAGAAAGGAGAATCCATGTCCCCAGCTTTAGAGTTAATGTAGTCGATACGACGGGCGCCGGCGACGCCTTTGATGGAGCCTTCATAGTCGGATTACTGGAGGGAAAACCCTTGGAGGAGGTCGGCGTATTCGCTAATGCTGTCGGCGCCTTGACTACAACTGGTTTAGGAGCCGTTGCACCAATTCCAAAAAGAAGAGAAGTTGAGGATTTTTTGAGGGAAGCTAAACTCTAGCGTACTCCCTTATAACCTGAGAGAACGGTCTACCCTTCTTTATCTCCTCAGATTCTTTCCTCTCCAATTCGTCGATCCGCTTGGCTCTCTCTAGAACTTCCACCAGCTTGTCTTTCGGTATGATAACTATCCCATCATCATCGCCCACAACAATGTCGCCTGGATTTATTACTACGCCACCATACTTCACTGGAAGATTCACGGCTTTTATCTCGGTTCTCCCAACTGAAGTGTTGGGTGAGAGAAACCTATAGAAAACTTGGAACCTCATCTCTTTAATCTCCCTAAGATCCCTTATTGCACCGCACATAACGGCTCCTTCAAGACCCCTAGTCTTAGATGCAAGGGACATTAGGCCTCCGAAGAGCGCTATATCCTGCGCTTCACCGCCCTCTATAGCCGCCACTATAACGGAGCCCTTCTCTGCATTGTCTATGGCGTCTATGGCTTCAATTGGAATAACCCGCCTAGTGGAGTAAGAGTGCAGTATGGTGACAGCTGGTCCAGCGATCCTAACGCCTTCTAGAGTAGGATGGAAAGTAACGTTTAATGTACCATTTATGCCTATTTGATTTAACGCGTCTGATAGCGACGCTGTCGGAGTTTTTTTAAGCTCCTCAATATAGTTTTTTAAAGACATGTGGAAATCCTCCTATTTCAGGCTTCACTCTTACCTATAATCGATTTAAGTTTTAAGTTTTGTCCGAAAAAGAAAAACGCTTTAATAATTATTGCGGCGAGTAATTCTATATTGCTATCATTTAGAAGGGAGGAGATATTGGTAAAGATAAGAGACTTAAAGGTGGCGATTGTCAACGTCCCAGGTTTAGGGAGAATCGGAATTGTACGCGTTGACACGGATGAGGGCATCTGCGGTTATGGGGAAGCGCATTGTCCAAGAGACCACGTGTTACGCCTAAAAAATTTCTTGGTCGGGCAGGATCCAACTAATGTTGGCAAAGTTATGTCGCGTATGCAGTACATGGGCGGCTTTAAACCTTGGGGATCAGCTGTCAGCGCGGTTGAAATGGCTTTATGGGATATAACCGGAAAAGCGTTCGGCCTGCCAGTTTATAGGTTTCTAGGCGGTAAAAACCGTGAAAAAATTAGGGTTTACTGTGATTGTGGGGTTGGGGTGCCACTGGATCCGAATGATCCAGCATCAATGTATATGCCGGAAGCCTACGCTGAGAAAGCTAAACGCATGAAATCGCTGCCAGAAGGCTTCACCATTCTGAAATTTGACATAGGTTTTCATGGCAGACAGCTTCTAAATGTTAAGGGCGGATCCTTCGAAGCAGAACCAGCCTATCCAACCAAAGGCCACGTAACTGAGCGGGGTCTTAAATCCGAGATAGCCATAGTGAAAGCCTTAAAAGACGTTTTGGGCGACGAGGTTGGCTTAGCGCTAGACTGCGGTCCCGGGCAAAGTTTTCCCTCGGCCTTGAAGCTGGCGAAGGCTCTTGAACCATATAATTTGATGTGGGCTGAGGATCTGCTTACCGGAGATTACTCGCCGTACACTGAGGTCTACCTCTATGGTCTCCTTTCGAGGAGAACCACTACGCCCATACTTACCGGTGAGCAGATTTATTTGAGGTACGGTTTCAGAGATCTGATAGGTAAGCATGCTGTTGATATAGTGGCTCCAGACGTCTCCGATGTTGGCGGCATATATGAGCTTAAATGGATAGCTGAGTTCGCTGATCTCTACGGTGTGCTCATAGCCCCACACAATTATGGGCTGCCGATAGCCTTCATGGCGAACGTTCACGCCGCCGCAGCCATGCCGAAGAACTTTATAGCTTTTGAACATCATGCTGCGCACGTAGCCCAATGGGAAGACTTCGTCAAGGGGTTAGAGAAGCCATTAATTAGGGATGGTTTCGTGAATGTTCCTGAGAAACCAGGGCTAGGCATAGAGGTTAACGAGGACGCTGTAAGGAAATATTTGGTTGAGGGGGAAGACTTCTTCGAGTAGCCTAAAGGCGATATGAGGGATCTTAATCTAACTCTGAAAAATGAAGTGTAACATTTTATTAATACCATGTTTTTTCTTTTTTAAGATCTAAGGTATCTTTGAGAGTTGAGAAGCTTTTGAGTCTGGATGATGCGAGTATGGAAATGCTTATGTCTATGAGGGTTGGGATTAAATACATAGTTTTCGAGAGTTGCGGTAGGCAGCTGGTGCAAAGCTGTTGAAGAGATTGCGCATGATCTTAGTATTAGTAGTCTTTTTCGCCAATTCTCTTATTTCTTCCCTTTTATGCGCACAGGAAGACTATGTGGTTCAGAAGGCTACATTAACCGTCTATAGGGATGGTGTTGTCCATGTTGATATCGTGCTCTTGGTTAACGAGTATGAGCCGTTAATATCGGTTCCGCTATTATCTCCCCTGGAGAGGGTTAGCGATATAATGGTTCTGGACGAGAATGGCAGCCTATTAGACTATGATTTAAGCGAGGGCAACATAACTATCTATTCTTTAGGTTCCACAAAGATAACACTGGAATACAGTACAGATGGGTTAACATATAAGGTGTTTGGTCTTTGGACAATCAATTTCACAGCGCCCTTTGAGTTAACCCTCATCCTGCCGGAGAACGCGACAATAATGTATCTCAGCGGTGTTCCATCAGCCATAAGGGTGGTCGATGGCCGTCTTGAGATGGATTTAAGCCCCGGAGATTGGGAAATAAGCTACGAGGTGCCTATACAGCCGCCAACGCCGCCTCCACCACAGCCGCCAAACCAGCAACAGCCACCTATAACGTGGGTCTCACCAATAGGATACATGGTAATTGCAATAGTCATTATATGCGTGGTCATCATTATCGCCATAACAATCATTCATTTAAGGCGGAGGAGGGTTAGAGAAGCCCTAAGCGATGATGAGGCTGAGATTGTTCGCTTCATCAGGGAGAGGGGCGGAAGAGTGTTGGAAGCCGAGTTAAGGGAGAATTTCCCACATATACCGAGGACAAGTATGTGGCGGCTAGTGAAGCGCCTAGAAAAACAAGGGATTGTTCGTGTTAGAAAAGTTGGGCTTCAAAACGTTGTTGAATTAAAATAAATGGTAAAATATGTGGGGAAATTCCCCTACGGTATTTCAAAATCTTTCGTGGCTACAGTTTGAAGCCCCTCTCTACTCAACGCGCGCACCACCACCCTATAATTGCCGGGTTCAGCGGCAGTAAGCTTTATCTCTACCCACCCAACGTCTTCGGGCTTAAGATCCCGGAGAACCTGCGCCGATATTGGTGACGCGTAGAGTTCCCATCTTCCATTTCTCTCCCTTTCAATTATGATCCCAAACGCGGAGTTTGGAAAGGTCACTGTAGTGTTGCCAGCGTTTCTGACGGTTATCCTTAAGGTCACCGTTACTCTACGCCCAGCGTGTGCTTCAACGATCTTCTCTAAATCCACCTCAATCTTAGCTTTCTTAGCGTTTTCCCCCTCATGCTCCCTAAGCCTAAGCTCAAGCTCTAGGCAGACTTCATGCATCTTCCTGCCTACGATCCCTAACTCTGTCGCGTTAACTCCCTCCCTCAGTCTTAAGCGCTCCCTAACCCTCTCCAGTATTTCCAGCTGCTTCCTCCAGAACTCCTCGGAGTTAGTGAAGTTCCAGCGCTCGAAGAATTCGCGCTCAGCTACATTCATTTCCCTAAGTTTCTCCTTAACCCTCTCACGTAATCTCTCAAGTTTCCCCTTAAAGCGCTCTATCCTTTCGCTGACTTTCTCCCTGATCGCGTTTTTCAGATCCTTGAAGGCTTCAGCTATAAGCCTGTTCGCCTCGGCAAGCATGTGAGCGACGTCTGAAACATTACCCCGCTGCAGTAGCTCTTTAGCCTTCTCAATGTCCAAAATTTCTTTTGCCTCATTCAGCTTAGCAGCGGCCAGCTTAGCAGCGGCGTTGGTTACGTCTATGCCATTCCTGTTCGCTATTCTTTCGAGGGCTTCAGCAGTCATCTCTATTCTCTCTAGGGCGCACTGTATAGCTATGAGCAAACCCTGCCCCCTAATAACCTCATCCTTTAAGACGCCCAGCTTACATAGAATATTGTTGAGCTCCCTGTAGGCATCGCGGAAATATCCCATAGCCTTCATCGCAAGCGATATTGCATCCGTATAATTTCCATCGCTATAATATGTATGGGCGCTTTCAAGTACACTTACGCCTAAATTGAAGGTTTCATTCGCCGCCCTAAGATAATCCGTCAGGTTTGCGTCTTCAATCATTTCCATCAACGTCTCGTTTGCGAGGATAGAGTTCAGCAGAATCTCAACCCTAGCTTTAGCCTTATCCGCCAAAGAGAGCATAGCCTCCGCCCTCTTCTCTAGGGTGGGTTCATCCACCATCACGGTGCTCGTTTGCTTTGCAGCAGCCAGCAGGGGCACCAGCGTTAAGGATAAGAGCAGCATTGATATGATAATCCTCTTACACCCGCACATCATGCTCGATCACCACGCTATAATTTCGCAAAAGTCTTAGTTAAGGAACACCGTGAAACGCCGCGTTTCAAAAGATTGAAATGCTTCTTAAGCCTAAAAACAAAAAATCTCTTCTAGGCTACGTCTACCAGAATTTTAATGGCAGGCTATCCATGTACTCGTTTAATGAGCGTATTATGATTTCGCTCTTCCTCCTATACTTTAAGACTTTGATTATCGCTGAAGCCAGCTCAAGCGTCGTAACTATTGGGATGTTGTATTCGACAGCTAATCTCCGTATAATATACTCGTCTTTAAGTATGTCGGCCATCTCGTCCCCCGGGTTAGCTGCAGGAATATTAATGACGAGGTCTATTTTACGCTGGACTATGTAATCTATTATATTCGGTTTTCTAGAAGACTCACTAACCTTATAGAGGACAGTGATATCCTTAAGCCCAGCCCTATATAATGCGTCAGCTGTATGCTCAGTTGCGCAGATCTTAAAGCCTAAATCGTTCAGGTTTTTAGCCAACGGTATTATTTTACGCTTCATCTCCTCGCCGCCAACAGTGATTAAGACCGCGCCGCCATCGTTTGGAAACGTGAATTCAACAGCCTGTAAAGCCTTTAAGAGCGCATCAGCAAAGTTTTCGCCTATACACGCGGCTTCCCCAGTGCTCAGCATCTCGACGCCTAGAACCGGGTCTGCTCCGCTTAAACGCATAAAGCTGAACTGCGGAACCTTGACTGAAACATAGGGCGTTGGCGGCAGCTCAAGTAAACCCATCTCTTTAAGGGTTTTGCCGAACATTATGGCTGTTGATACATCTATGAGGTTAACGCCTCTGCTCTTGCTGACGTATGGAAGTGACCTTGAAGCCCTGAGGTTACACTCTATAACTGAAACCTCATCATTTTTGACGAGAAACTGTATGTTGAATGGACCCTTAATCTTGAGGGCTCTAGCGATCATACGTGAGTAGTCCTCAATCCTCTTTATGACGCTGCTGCTCAGAGATTGGGGTGGAATACACATGACTGCGTCCCCGCTGTGAACGCCAGCCTGCTCAACATGCTCTATGACTGCGCCTATAAGGACGTCTTCTCCGTCTGAGACGCCGTCAACCTCGACCTCCTTAGCGCCCTCAATGAACTTTGATATCACAACCGGGTGCTCCGGCGAAACCTTAGCGGCCAGTTCAAGGTATTCCCTAAGCTCTTTACTGCTGTATGCTACCCTCATAGCGTACCCGGATAGAACGTAGCTCGGTCGGACTAGAACTGGGTAGCCTATCTCCTCAGCGAACTTTTCAGCCTCCTCGATGGTCGTCAGCTTGCTCCACTTCGGCTGCGATATACCTAGCTTGTCTAGAAGGGCGCTGAACTTTGACCTGTCTTCAGCCGCATCTATGCTTTCGCTAGATGTCCCAAGTATGTTGACGCCGGCCCTAGAGAGCTTAAGAGCTAGGTTGTTTGGGATCTGTCCTCCAACGCTGACTATAACCCCTAGAGGCTTTTCTTTCTCGTATATGTCGAGGACTCTTTCTAACGTCAGCTCTTCAAAGTAAAGTTTATCCGATATGTCGTAGTCTGTTGAAACGGTTTCCGGGTTATAGTTAATCATTATGGCTTCATCCACGCCATGCTTCTTTAAAGCCCAGATGGTGTTAACGCCGCTCCAATCGAACTCGACGCTTGAACCTATCCTGAAAACCCCCGCGCCTAGAACAATGGCCTTCCTCTTTCCAGCATCAAACTTTACGTCGTCTTCATCGCCATTATAGGTCATGTAGAGGTAGTTTGTTTTAGCAGGCCACTCGGCTGCCAAGGTGTCGATCTGCTTCACAACTGGAATTATCCCATGCTTTTTTCTGAAACGCCTAACCTCTTCTTCGCTTAAACCAGTGCATCTAGCAATCTGGGCGTCTGAGAAGCCTAGGCGCTTAGCCTCTTTAATAATTTCGGGCGCATCTTCATCGTTAACCTTAAGCCTCCTAAGTTTCTTCTCCATATTAATGATGTTCTTAATCTTGTGGAGGAACCATGGGTCTATCCCGCTTAGGCGGTAAATCTCTTTAATGGGCATTCCCATCTTCATGGCTTTAACTATCTTAAATAGCCGCTCATCCGTCGGGTTCTTTAGGCAGTCTCTTATGGCTTCTAGGGGCTCAGGCTCATCGTCATCGTTGTTTGCGACCAGCCCAATCTTGCCCAAGTCAAGCATCCTAACCGCTTTCTGCAAGGCCTCCTCAAACGTCCTCCCGATCGCCATAACCTCGCCGACGGACTTCATCTGGGTGCCTATATGGCGGTCAGCGTTCCTAAACTTCTTCAGATCCCAGCGTGGGATCTTAACGACAATGTAGTCTAGGGCTGGCTCAAAACATGCCGTTGTTATGCCAGTAACCTTGTTAATTAATTCTGGAAGCGTGTAGCCTATCGACAGCTTAGCGGCTATATAAGCGAGCGGATAACCTGTGGCTTTGCTGGCTAGGGCTGAGCTCCTAGACATTCTTGGGTTAACCTCTATAGCCCTCATCTCCTCAGACCTCGGGTGGAGCGCCCACTGGATATTGCATTCGCCGACTACGCCTAGGGCTTGAACCGCCCTAATAGACGCTGAGCGCAGAATATGGTATTCGCGGTTCGTCAAAGTCTGTGAAGGCGCAACGACGATCGAATCGCCCGTGTGAACGCCCATCGGGTCAAAGTTCTCCATGTTACAGACGGT
The DNA here is from genome assembly GCA_038882715.1 of Candidatus Bathyarchaeia archaeon. Taxonomy (NCBI): domain Archaea; kingdom Thermoproteati; phylum Candidatus Bathyarchaeota; class Bathyarchaeia (SeqCode); species Bathyarchaeia archaeon. The sequence goes on along the minus strand of JAVZNR010000012.1, from coordinate 14,915 downwards.
TATACAGTTGTCTCGATAGTCCCTCATAACCTCATATTCGACTTCCTTCCAGTGCCCGATATACTCTTCGACTAAAACCTGCCTGATCATGCTGTGGGTTAAGCCCCTGCTAACGATCTCGACCAGCTCATGCCTATTATAGGCGACGCCGGTGCCCTTACCGCCCAACGTGTAAGCTACCCTAACCATAACAGGGTAGCCTATCTCCTCAGCCGCCTCGACAGCCCCTTCAATGGATGTTGCAGACCTGCTTCTTGGAACTGGTATGCCGGCATTAAGCATGGTCTGCCTAAAAAGCTCCCTGTTAGACGCTCTCTCAATGGCTTCAATGGAAGTCCCCAAAACTTTTACACCATATTTTTCTAGGATGCCCATTTTAGCTAACTGAACCCCGCAGTTTAGGGCTGTTTGTCCCCCGAAGCCGAGCATTATCCCGTCTGGTCTCTCCCTCTCAATAACCTTCTCCACATATTCTGGGATAACTGGCAGCAGATAGACTCTGCCGGCAAGCCTAGGGTCAGTTTGAATCGTCGCTATGTTCGGGTTAACTAGAACCGTTTCGATACCTTCCTCTCTTAAAGCCTTAAGGCACTGGCTCCCAGAATAATCGAATTCAGCTGCCTCACCAATCTTTATCGCGCCGCTGCCCAATATCAGAACTTTACGCACCCACTCAAACTTCGGCATACTCTATCACCCAGCCCTCCTAGCCCTCTTAAGAAACTCATCGAAAAGGAACTCTGTGTCATATGGTCCGGGGGAAGCCTCTGGATGCCACTGAATGGCGAAGGATAAACCATCCTTAGATTTTATGCCCTCAACAGTTTTATCATTGGCGTTTATAAACCAGCATTTTAGACTGGTTTTCTCTAGGGATTCAGCCTTAACAGCATAGCCGTGATTCTGGATCGTTATGTAGCAGCGTCCCGTCTCAAGGTCATAGGCCGGCTGATTCTGAGACCTATGGCCATACTTCATTTTATACGTGTCGCCGCCCATAGCCAACGAGAGAATCTGGTTCCCTAAACATATGCCCATCATAGGCACCCCTTCCTCCGCAAGAACCCTAACGGCTTCTATAGTTTTAACGCACTTCTTCGGGTCTCCCGGCCCATTACTTATCAAGACACCGTTCGGCTTAAACTCAAGGATCTCCTCGGCCGGGAGATTGTAGGGAACCCTTATAACTTCCACTCGGCGTTTAAGCAAGCATCTTATTATCCCAGCCTTTACACCGCAGTCTATTAAGGCTATCCTAATATTTCCGTCGCTCTCATAGTAGATTGGCTCCTTAATTGTGACCTCGCTGACCAAGTCGCGCTCATTTGGATCTGGAACGCCCTTAACCTCCTCAAGCAGCCTATCTATATCCGGCTCCTCGCCTTCCTCACATACTTGGAGTATGCCGAGCATAACGCCTCTCTCACGGAGCTTCTTCGTTAAGCGCCTAGTGTCCATCCCATATATTCCCGGGACACCTTCACTCCTAAGCCACTCATCAAGTGTTCTTCTAGAAGCCCAGTGGTGGGGCTTCACGCATAGCTCTTGGATCACGAGCCCGGTAACCTTAATCCCAACGGATTCAAAGCTTACGGGGACGCCGAGCTCGTTATAGTCGTATGCTGGAACACCATAATTTCCAACGAGCGGATACGTTAAAGTTAGAATCTGACCATAATATGATGGGTCTGTTAAGGACTCCGGGTAACCAACCATCCCAGTTGAGAAGACAACCTCGCCGGAAACCTTCTTTACAGCCCCGAAGCCCTTACCGATGAAGAATGTCCCATCCTCAAGAACCAGAACGGCCTTACCGGCCTTCATTTTTCCGGGGCTCTTTTCGCGCTCCAATGAACCCTTCCTCAAGCAAAAGCTAAACGGAAATTTAAACTTTATGGTGGGAGAATTCCTGCGCAGCATAGGATTTGGCTATGGTGTTAAGCGCGTCAATTGACTCCTCGATGCATCTTCTTAACGCTTCTATGCTGCCTTTACGCTGGCTGAGCGCTGCTCTTCTTGCGGAGATCATCCTTTCAACCTCCCTTCTAGAAGGCCCTCCCCTAACGCTGTGAGATTCCACGAAGCATGCTGGATCAATTGCTCTCCGCAATTCTTCAGCGTTAACATGTATCGGTGAGCCTAAAATCTCCCTTGAGATTTCCGCCAGAGTTTCTGGCGTAGCGTCATAGAGGGTTTTCCCCCCGTCTATTAGGGCTTTAACTAATGCTCCTACAACCTTATGGGCGAGCCTGAATGGAATATTATGGTTTCTAACAAGGATGTTTGCGAGCTCAGTAGCCGCCGAAAAGCTCAGATGGGGCTTCTTGATGGTTTCCTCCTTAACCTTTATGCTTCCAATCAGCTCTGAAAGCATCTTCAGCGTTTCACTCATGATTCTGCATGCATCCCAGAGTTTAGGCGTTGCCTCCTGAAAGTCTAGATTGTATGTTGATGGGAGACCCTTTAAGATTATTGAGGCAGCCGTAAAGTCGCCTATTATTGAACCCATTCTAGCCCTCACAACCTCAGGAACCTCCGGGTTCTTCTTTTGGGGCATTATGCTGCTCGTTGATGTGAACTCGTCTGGAAGCTCTATCAAGCCGAACTCCATGGAAGACCATAAAATTAAGTCTTCGGCTAGGCGGCTTAAGTCGACAGCCATAACGGATAGGGCTGCTAAAACCTCAAGGAGAAAATCCCTTGAGCTAACCGCGTCAAGCGAGTTCTCAACAAGCCCGTCGAAGCCCAGCAGCTCCGCAACCCTCTCGCGGCTTATTGGAAAGCTCGTTGTCGCTAGGGCTCCGGCGCCCATTGGGCATAGATTAACATGGCTATAGGCGCTGAGCAGTCTCTCTAGGCTTCTACCTAGCATATCGGATTGCGCCAGTAGATAATGGGCGAGGGTTGTCGGCTGAGCTGGCTGCAAATGCGTATATCCGGGAATAATGGCGTCAATGTTCTTTTCAGCCGCCCCGATGAGCGCCTCTTGAAGGTTGACGGTCAGCTCCATTATGTTGAGCAGCTCCTCTCTTAAAGCCATCCTTATGGCTGTTGCGACTTGATCGTTTCGGCTCTTCGCCAAATTGAGGTTTCCGCCAACATCCATCCCTAGGCATCTTATAACCTCTTCCTCGACTAGCATGTGAACGTCTTCGATGTCCGGTCTAAGGGTTAATCTCTCCTCTAGGCTGATTAGCGCTCCCAGAATCTTTGAGCCTTCCTCGGCGCGTATTATCTTGTTCTCTATTAGCATTATTACATGAGCCCTATTAATGTTCATAACGTGCTTAAGCAGCTTAATGTCGCTCTCTATTGAGGAAGTAAACTTGATGATGTCTGCCCTAGATCTTATGAGCCTACCGCCCCGAAGCAGCTCGGACATCCTTGGTCTCAGCCCTTCCTAACCCTCTTAAGGGCTCTAGCAACCCTTGTTGGTAAACCCCAAAGCTCGATGAACCCGGCTGAGGAGGTCTGGTCGAAGGTTGTGTCAATGTTATATGTGGCCAAATGTATGTCGTAGAGCGAATAAGGCGAAGAACGCCCGACAACCAGCGCATTACCCTTAAAGAGCTTAACCCTAACTTCGCCTTTAACCCTCTCCTGCGTCTTGTTGATGAACGCGTCTAAATCCTCCTTAAGCGGATCCATCCATAATCCAGCGTAAACGAGGTAAGCCCACTCGGCGTCAATATGATGTTTGAAGAGAACCTCATGTCTCGTGAGAACCATCTTCTCAAGATCTTTATGCGCCTCTATAATGGCCGTTGCAGCAGGGCACTCGTAGACCTCCCTAGACTTTATTCCAACTAAACGGTCCTCCATATGGTCTATTCGGCCAACCCCATGTTTCCCAGCAATATTATTTAGGCTGTCTATGAGTTCAACGGGCTCCATGCCTTTGCCATTCAAGGCTACTGGAACACCGTCCTCAAACTCTACGCTAATGTATTCTGGCTTATCAGGCGCTTTCTCCGGCGGAACAGTCCATTCGAAGGCATCTTCAGGCGGCTCTTCATCGGGGTGTTCAAGTATTCCGCACTCTATTGAGCGGCCCCAAAGGTTCTGGTCTACGCTGTAAGGCTTACCCTTATCGACTGGGACTGGTATGCCATGCTCCCTCGCGAAATCTATCTCGGCGTCCCTAGTCATGTTCCACTCCCTTACGGGCGCTATAACCTTAAGGTTCGGGTTCAACGCCTTAACGGAGACCTCTATGCGGACTTGGTCGTTGCCCTTACCAGTACACCCATGCGCAACGGCGTCCGCATGCTCTTTTTCGGCGACCTCGACGAGCTTTGAGGCTATCAGCGGCCTCGATAAAGCCGTGCTGACGGGATATTTACCCTCATAGAGCGCATTAGCCTTAATCGCTGGGAAAACATAGTTTCTGGCGAACTCGTCTTTTGCGTCGATCGAATAGTGCTTTAGGACGCCGAGCCTGTAGGCTTTTTCCTCAATAGCCTTTAAATCCTCTTTCTGGCCGACATCCAGCGTTACGGTTATGACCTCAGCGCTATACTTTTGTTGAAGCCACTTTATGAGCACGGACGTGTCTAAGCCGCCCGAATAGGCTAAAACTATTTTCTTCACCAAACCTTTCAGCCACTCCTCAAAGCTCTTAACCGATGAAAGAGATAAGGGTTAAATATATGTGCTTTTTGACTAAAAACATGGCTTAAATGGGTTCTAAGTGACCAAAAATGGTCGAATTATCCCTAGCAAAAACCGTTCAATACCTCATAGAGGGCGATCCATCGATTCAGGACGCCATTGAGAGAGGCTATGCGAACCTAAGCGCGGTAGCCCGCCTACTTAAGCCTAAAGCCGAAGAGATACTGGGGAGAAAAGTGACGTTGGAGGGCATGATAACCTCCGTTAAGCGTGCAAGGGTGAAGTTTAAGCCGCTAAGGGAGCAGCTGAAGGTTGTGGCCGACAGCATCATAACTATCAGAACAAGCCTAGCGAAAATTTCTCTTGAGAAGACTAGAAGAAACCTTGAGAGGGCTAGGCTCATCTCAGCGGAGTTTCCGGAAGCATTCTTTCAGGTTCTTGAGGGCGCCACTACGCTGACTCTGATAACTGATCAGAGAATCTTTGAAGGCATCCGCTCAAACCTCGAAGCTTCCGGGATACTCGATGAGAAAAGGAATTTAGCGGCCGCGATAATTCAGAGCCCTAGGGAGATTGTTGATACGCCGGGTTGCATCGTGATGTTCTATAACGCCATATCGAGGAGGGGGATAAATATTGAGGAAACAATAAGCTGCTACACTGAGACGGTGATAGTGGTTAAAATGGAGGATTCTACGAGGGTTTACAGTATACTCGCTGATTTAGTGTTGGATGCCAGAAAAAGATTAGGTTTCACGCGCAGCTAGGTTTGCTCTCGTGAAATGAGCGTGCGGCTGCTCTTTAACCTTTAAGCATTAAATAGTATGCCTTCAAGGAATCTTCGCCCATCAATTAACCCGTCCTCTGGGCTGAAGAATGGGTCTTCATGTTCGATGCTGAGCACGTAGTTGTAGCCTACCTCCTTAAGGGCCGTAATGTATGAGCGCCAGTTTATCCCGCCCCAGCCAGGTATCCGGTATCTCCACCAGCCCCTACCTAAAACACCGACGTATCTAAGCTTGAAGGGCAGTATCTCGGTGTCTTTGGCATGCGTGTGATAGATTCTGTCGCCAAATTTATGGACGGCCTCAATGTAATCTATCTGCTGCCAGAAGAGATGCGATGGATCAAAGTTTAAGCCTAAAGTCCTATCCGGGATGCTCTCAAAGGCGGCTTGAAAGTGATCTAAACCCTGAAGATTGGTTGCATACCAGTTCTCCAAGGCTATTTTCACACCGTGCTCTCTAGCGGCATCAACAATCGGGCTGAAAACCCTTGGGAAGTCTTCCCTCAAAGTCTGCATCTTATCCTTGCCTTTAATTGGGCCGCCAGCTAAGGTGCAGACCACGTTCACGTCTAGGGCTGAAGCGGCTTCAATAATCTTTAGCAGATACTTCTGTTCGCCCTCGTCCTCAAGTATTCTTATGCTATAGAAGGCTAAACCCGATATCTTTAAGTCTCTTTCATGGAATAGACGCTTAATCTCGCCGGCTCCGCCAGCCAAGACCCTATCGACCTCAATGTGCTTTAAGGCTGGTGAAACTGAAACCTCTAGACCTCTAAATCCATTTTCGGAAACCCACTTAACAATCTTCTCTAGACTCCAGTCTCTTAATGGCGCTGTGAGGAAACCAACAAACATATGCGTGCATCTCCAGATATTAAATACTGGATAATAGATGTTTATAATGCTTAAAGGTTATAAATCTCAAACTTTTATGAACCCGTCCGGAAACCATGATTTGCGCTTTATCCCATTAATCTCCTAATAAGCTTTATTGCGCTTCTAATCTCGTCTCTAAGTTTCACGTTGTAGAGGGCCGCCGCCGGATGATATGATGGAACCACATGTACTTTTCTCCCCCAGAGATCCACCTCGTATATTTTTCCTTGAGCCTCACTCATAGACTTAAACGGTATGCCTGCCCTAGAGAAAATATACGCTGTCGAATGCCTGCCAAGGGTCACAATTATCCTAGGCCTTATTAAATCCAGCTGCCTCTCGAGATAACCGCTGCACGCTGCGACTTCATCAGGGTGCGGGTCTCTATTCTCGGGCGGCCTACACTTCACAATATTTGTTATGTAGACCTCATCTCTAGAAATGCTGTTCTCTCTGAGGATTTCGTCCAGAAGCTTTCCAGCCGAGCCGACGAAGGGTTTTCCCTTAATATCCTCCCAGTATCCCGGGGCTTCACCGATGAAAACTATCGACGCGTTTATGTCTCCGTCGCCTAGAACTGGTTTTCTGCGATTTCTCCATAGACCGCATCTTTTACACGCGTTAACCTCAAGCGTCAGCTGCTGGAAAAATTTAAGCTTGGTCTCCATGCTTGAAGCCATATTCAGCCCAGAAAAATATAAATTAAAAATTGTCTATAAAACCCTGCCGCGTGTAGCTGAGCATCATGTCATTATTATCAGCTTTTTAACATTAAATTTCTAGGTGAATTATGTTTTTCTCAATCTTTCTTGAAAAAAACCTCATCATAAGCGCTGAGTAAAGCAGGATTATTGCCGAGAGCAGTGCGCCTATATTTTCGCCTAAATTTAGGTATTGGTTTAGAAAGATTAGGCTGTATGTTGGCGTTAAAAGCAGTGCTGAAAGGAACATTGAGGTCCATCCTGCAAGCGCTGAGGATACGCTACGGCGTTTTCTCGCAAGAAACTTGATCATAACGTAGAAGTTAACCGGGCAGCCTATCATCGACGTTGAGGCCACTAGGACTAGCGCCATTAAGGGGTTAATTCCGTAGATGGCTGATAGGAGCAGTATTATCACCGCTGGTATAGCTGAGGACACCAGTGTAAAGTCGTAGAGTAGAGCCCTAATCATTATGCGCATATTTGCGCCGGAGGTCATTGGCACCCAGAGGTTCTCGAAGTCTGATACCCTCCAGTTGGAGATCAGCATCAGCGGAACTATCAGCGAGTAGGTGCCTATGAAAAACATTAGGAATAGGGCTGGCTGAATGGGTGCGCCCTGAGTCTCTTGAGGAGAGTGAATGCCGCTTACAGCAACCACAAACGATATTATGGTGTACATGAATATGACTGCGAATAGGCTTCCTTCCCTAATCATTCGGATAAACTCCTTCTTCATTAGAAAGGCGAGCAGCGATTTTGATTCGAGGTTTAATGTTAGAAACATCCCCATTCTAGAAAACGTTTTAATGCTCTTCTCCATCTTTAATGTCTGCATCCGCATCGAGGCGTCAAAGGGCGACACAAACGGGACTCGCGTTGTTAGGGGAAAGAAGTTTTCTCTTGAAAGTATTGCGAATAGGGCGGCTAACAGCAGAAAGTATAGTGATAGCCCAAGAAAATTTAGTGGTTGAAAACCTACACCGTACACTTCTCCAACAAGTATTTTAGCTAGTAATGTCGAGGGGTAGGGGAGTAAGCCGTATTTTAATGGAAGGTTTAGGGCTGAGCTTATCGATGGAAAAAGCAGAAGAAGAATTAGGGCTGATGCGGTTAACTTGGCGGAAAGGTTCCTTTGAAGCGACATTATTATCGATAGGGATGTTTTCAGGAGGAAGAGAAGGAAGACGAAGATGAGCATAGCTGAAAGAATGATTATGGCTGAGCTAAGCGGTAAATTAAGCCATGATACGACCAGCGCGTAGATGGCGAATAACGGGTAGATGAAGACGAGTATAGATGTTAAATCGGCCAGAATGCTCGCAATTAAAAACTCTATGGGCTTTACGGGCGACGTGAAGATGAAGTTTTGCTCGTGCTCAAACACGGTGTAGCCCCTAAAAGTTAAGAAAAGAATGAATGCCGTGAGAAAGCTGAGCATTGCCGCTAAAGTCTCAACATATGTCTCAATATTAACCCCGCTCTGCTTAACTGCGTCAACAATCATTATCGAGAAGCCGAACGCGCTTGGAAGCAGGCTAAACATGTAGACGAGCAGTAAGGCTAAGTTGGCCTTAGACGCCCTAAATGTGCCGAAAAAAGATTTAACCTTAAACTTATAGAGAGTTACAACTACGCTTAGTCTCACGTTCTCCTTCTCCCCCAAAGGCCGAAAAATCCCCTTTTCTTCTCAACAGTCTCCTCAATCGGCTGCTCTTTTGCTTCCTCCGTTAACTTGAGGAAGACTTCCTCCAGGGTTGCGTTTTCGCCGCTTCTAGACATTTGTTTAAGGTCTTCTAGGTCTCCTGAAGCGATGTTCTGCCCCCTATAGATTATTGCAACCCTGTTGCACAGCCTCTCAGCTGTGTCCAGCATATGCGTGGATATAAATATGGTTTTACCATCCTTAACCCTCTCATTAAACAGCTCTTTAAGAACATGCTGACCCATGGGATCTATGCCGATGAACGGTTCATCGAGGATTAGCAGGTATGGGTCATGTATGAGCGCCGAGGCTATCGCAACCTTCTGCCGCATGCCCCTTGAAAGCGAAACTATAAGCGCTCTTCTCTTCTCCCTAAGCTCAAAAAGATCGATGAAATGGTTCATTCTCTCCTTAATCTCCTCGTTCGGAACTTCCCTAATCTTCCCAGAATACATGAGGAACTCCTCAACGGTTAGGTAGTCTGGCAGGGAAACGGACTCCGGAACATACCCAATAATCTTCTTATACTCGTATGGTTCTTCGCTTATATCTACGCCGCTAACCCTCACGATGCCCCTATCCATTTTCAGCAAGCCAACTATTATTTTAAGCGTAGTCGTCTTCCCAGCGCCGTTTGGGCCAATAAGCCCAAAGATCTCTCCCCTCTGAACCTGTAGATTTAAGCCTCTAAGCGCCTGAACGCCATCATAAGACTTCCATACATCCACCATTTCAATGATAGGTGTCATCGCTTTATCCGCCACGATCATTTTTTATAGCCGAGCTTCCTTAGAAGGCTTCTCCGCCACTCAACTCCCTTCTCGTCTTCAATGCCTTTAGGCTTCAATCCGTCTATAACGCCTAATATGCCTCTTCCCTGCTCCGTCTCCGCTACAACAACTTGAAGAGGGTTCGCTGTCGCAGCGTAAACCGTGCAGACCTCCGGAACCCTCTTTATTGCGTTTAGCACGTTTATCGGGTATGCTCCACGCATAAGTATTATAAAGGAGTGGCCGCAGCCAAGCTTAAGCATGTTCTCGGCGGCAGCCCTCTTAAGCTCCTCATCTGTTCCCTCAACCCTAACGAGGCATTCACCGCTGCTTTCGCAGAAGGCTAAGCCGAACTTTATGCCTGGGACGGAGTTAACCATGGCTTCATAGATATCCTCAACAGTCTTTATGAAGTGAGCCATCCCTAGAATCACATTACAGTCTTCAGGTATATCTATGCTCACAACTTTGATCTCAACCATGTTAATCCACCAATATAGCTATAGGCCTTAATGGATAATTTATGGTCATCGGCGCTCTTAACCATTTCTAAACGTAATCTTTGACGCTCTTCCACTGATCTAAGATTATTTCTAATAAGCCGGATAGCCCTCTATGCACTGAGTAAAATATGTAGCATAAATATACGCAGTTGGTGCATCGGCTATACTCCTCCCTAAGCCCTTTAATCCAACTGCTCCTCCAAACTCTCGGCAGATCAAATATCGAGACCAACGGCTCCCTACAATGGCAGCCTGAAACCCTACCCATATGGTCTACCACTAGGAAGCTCTCTAGAGCCGCACATCTCCATATCCTCCGACCTGTTAAAGCCAATTGCCTTACAGCCTCAAGGGTTTTCCTAGTTATATATATGTGCTCGTTTTCCCTTTTCATCTCCATCAACTCGTCGCATATCGCGGCTAACGTTTTCCCATCAGTTATCTCATACTCATCGTTCCTTCTACCTATCGAGAAGGCGCCTCTATCCGGCTGATAATCATACGAGTATAGGCAATACCATACTGGTACGCCGCGTTCCGAAAAATATTTTGTGAAGTCAATTATCTCGTAAAGGTTCATTTGAGATATCGTCGGTGAGACCCCAACATGAATTCCTTCGCTCTTAAGTTTCTCAATCGCATCCATGGCCCTCCTCCAGGCGCCGTCCACGCCTTTAAGGTAGTCGTTCTTCTTCTCATCCAACGTGTCCAAGGATATAGCCACGAAGTCAACGTTTCTTAGTACCTCAATCTTGCCGGCAGCAACGCTCCCATTATCGTAAACGGTTGTAATGAAGTATTTGGACGCGTAATTCAATATTTCGCCAATATCCTCGCGAAGAAGTGGGTTTCCGCCCGAAAAAACTATCTCCAAGACCCCTATATCGCGCAGTATATCCAAACCGCGCTTCACATCCTCTGTTGACAGCTCCTCAGAATCCTGATCCATCCAAACAGTACAGCCCCTACAGCGGTAATTACACCTCCTAGTTATAAACCATTGAGCATGGTATGTTCCAGGAGACTTTACTGCCCGCCTAGCCAGACTCAAGATTTTAGACTTCGATATCATTGCATCAACCTTTCAACTTTCATCGTATAGGCTCCCAGGATTCCGATAACGTTCTATTAAATAGGATAAGTGAGATATAATTACTTATCCATAACTTGAGCACACCTAAAAAACCTATACGCTTAAACCTTCTCATAGACTCGTAAACCGTTAAATCGCTGAGAAAAAGTATTCTGCCGACCTTAGAGAGGCGAAAGGCTAATTCATGATCCTCTAAGCATGGAAGCCTCTCATCAAACCCCCCAATTTTTAGGAAGGCTTCACGCCTAACAGCTAGGAACTCCCCCCTTGAATGCGGCTTAACATGTGAGAGCAACCTTAACAACAAATTATAGAAGAGAAAGAAGGCTATAAGAGAGGGTCCTGAGCTCTTAGGCATAATGTTGCATGTTACCCCGACAACACTTCTATCCCTAAAAGCTGAGAGAACCTTCTCAACAAAGTCTGGTGGAGGCTCAACATCAGCATCCATAAACACTATTATGTCGCCGCTCGCCTTTAAAGCACCGTAATTCCTCGCCCTACCTATGCCGCGCCTATTAAACACATAAACCTTATCCGTAAACTTTCCGGCCACTTCAACGGTTCCATCAGTGCTGCCGCCGTCAACAACGATTATTTCTAGGCTTGGATCAACGCTGGCTATCCTCGCAAGTAATCTGCCAATATACTTCCCTTCCTGAAGGGTTGGGATTACCACCGAGACCCTTAAGGGTTTTTCCTCCACCATAGCGCTTCATCTTTCCACATCTACTATCAGCTGAATCCTTCAAGCCTTTAAAAATATCCTTAAAATCCCGAAAAATATTTTCAACAAAAAACTGAGCGCTATTTTTTCTCTTAAATTCGCACTCGCCTTAAGGATAATGCGCTAGAGAAAAGACCCGTCTCTGATCGCCCGAATTTAGATTTGCGTATACATGCTTGAAATCTCTTAGAGTATCCAGTTTTGGCCCGGTTTTCTCTGAAGCATTATCCTCTTCTCATAGTTTCTCTTAACTCTTATTCTAGGCGGTTTGCTAGTCTTCGGTAGAGGTTCAATCTTCGGGGTTTGTGAACGGACTTTCCCGGCTTTTGAAAGGCTACCGTGGGTCGGCATATATTATTCTCACCACCATTTAAAATATTATTTCAACGGTTCCATTATTTATGTTTTTAGCGGGTATAGGACGCTTTTCCCCCAACCAGCATACTGCAATATAGCACTTAACCTTATCCTCAGTATCCGCTAAGAAGAAGGATAAGCCGGCCTCCGCCAGAGTTCTTGAGAATAGCTCTCTTGTGAACGCTCCTTTAAGTCCAGTTACAATTATTTCCGAATTTTCTTTGGCCACTCTTAACATTTCTTTCAGAGTTAGCTGGGGGTTAGGCATGTTCTGAAGCATTGTTACAGCGAAAACCTTATTGAAAAAATGGTCTTTAAACGGTAGGAAGTCAGCGTCAGCCCTAATTAAATGCACCATATTTAAGCCGCTTCTCTTAACGAGGTTCTTTGCTCTCCTGAGAGCTCCTATGGAGATGTCAACTCCAACCATCAGCCCAGACAATCTGGCAATATGCTCAAAAAGGAGACCGGTTCCGCAGCCAAGGTCCAGAACAATGTCGCTCGGCTCAATATCAACGTTTTTTAGGATCTCCTTAATCTTTAGATTCTGCTCATAACTATACAACGCATCATATATCCTTGCGATTCTATCGTAATATCTGGCCGTCTCACGTTTTATTCTCCAGTATTCTAAGCCGACCATAATTAACTAAAACTATTTATTTCAAGGAGACCCTAAAAGATTTTTGGCGAGCAATATTGCGCCGCGAAAAGCCAGCCATTATAAGCGAGAACCCAAGCCTAGATGAAGCCGTCGACATCCTCAACAAGGCCTTCAGCGAGCGGAGAACCGTTATAGTAGTTGGAAACTGCTGGGTTGAGTATCAGGGTAGGGCGAGCTCGAAGCTCGAGCCGGGCGAGAGGATCACGATAATTAAGGAGGATGGTTCAGTCCTAGTTCATAGACCTAGTGGGTATGAGCCAGTTAATTGGCAGCCTCCCGGCTGCATCCTCCAAGCATATAAAGGCGAAGATTTCCTCACCATCGTGTCTGTGAAGAGGAGCCCAAAGGAAACCGTGAAAATATTTTTTGATAAAATATTCTTTCTCTCCGTTCTGGAACTGAAGGATGAGGGCGAGTTCTCGCTCTATGCGAGTGAGGAAGACATGCGGAGGGCGATTCTCATGGAGCCCTCGATAATTGAGGAGGGCTTTAAGCCGATTGAGTACGAAAAGAAGGTTGAACCCGGCTTCATAGATGTTTACGGCGTGGATAAGGATGGCTGTATGGTTGTTGTTGAAATAAAGCGTAGAACAGCTGGCAGAGAAGCCGTACTACAGCTAGCCAGATACGTTGAAGCGTTGAAGGCTGATTTGGGCCGCGAGGTGAGGGGGATACTGGCTGCACCAGATGTATCGAAAGAGGCCGGTAAACTCTTAATCTCTTTGGGCTTAAGCTTTAAAAGGGTTGATCCGAGAAGGTGCTCACAGATAATTTCAGGTGTAGGTGAGAAAGCCGGGGAGAGAAAAATAATGGACTTTCTTTAAGAGGAGTGCTGAGCTAGTCTTCAAGTGAGGTCAAGAGGCTAACTATTCTTGAGGCTAAAGACACTATCTTATCTGTCTCCTCAACAACCGCAGCGTCGCCATAAATCTCCCTCATCTGTTCTAGCCGCTTTATTGACTTCTCCACGCTCACTAGGCATCTTAGAACCGGGTCATCCGGCTGGGTTTCGCTTTCAACGGCTTCCTCCACTATGCTCCCTATTAAAAATGGCTCCCCAAGACTATAATATATTGCAGCTTGGGCTTTTCTTAGGGCGTCGATGGCTAGGCTGAGCGCTCTGCTGTCTCTCTTCGCTATCTTAACTTCATCTATGGCCTCCCTTAAGCAGCGTAGAGCCCACCCTTTTCTGTACTCATCCATCAACAATTTTCATCACGCAGTTGACTATTTTTCGGGGAATAATGGGCCCCCTTATTTCTCGCCCATCTGTTTTTCAGGTTTCTCCGGGGTCTGCGTATGATATATGGAGACCAGCCTTGTTATGTAGCCTGCGATGCTGTTTCTAAGCCTAGTGGATGGGATGAACGCCATGCTAGATAAAATCTTCTTGTTCTCCTCAAAGTTAGATGTAAACTTATCCGGATACTTTCTGATTAATTCGCGCGCTATTCTCTTAACCTTTTCTGGACGCACGTTCCCCAAGCGCATCAGCCTTTCTACGTTAACTCACATTACATTACGCTCTAATATATGAACGTTATCGTTAAATTCCCCAGGCCAGTTTCCGCCGAAAACATGCGCGTAAAAACCAACGTCGAAAACTAGGGTAAAAGACTACAGAAAGGCTTTTCTAATGGAAAAAACAAAAATAAATATTGTATTTAACTCTAAATGTTGAAAGAGGGAAACATTATGGGCGAATTAGCCATTGCAGCCATGCATAGGATCTGTAAGAAAGCTGGCGCTGAAAGGGTAAGCGAGTCAGCAGCAATACAGCTGGCTAAAGTACTGGAGGAGATAGGGATAAAAATCGGTAGAGAAGCAGTAGACTTCGCAATGCACGCGGGCAGAAAAACCGTGAAAGCGGAAGACATAGAAATAGCCGCCAAAAAAGTCCTAAGCAGATAGAAACAGACCCTACATTAATAACCCCTCCCCCTTATTTATCAGTAGAATGGGGCTGAAGAAAGTTTTAAAGAGCATAAAGCATTAATCACTTATAAAATGAAACTAAGAAATAAAATGAGGGAGGACGACCGTTCTTTGAGGGTTGATGTCGTTCTTCTCACCAAGAATAGCCTTAAGCCCTGCTTGCCAGAATGCGTTAAGTCGATTTAT
>JAVZNR010000011.1 GCA_038882715.1 Candidatus Bathyarchaeia archaeon | reverse complement strand
CCCAAGGTGACCTCTTAATAGCCCATCTAAGTATACCATCTGCCAGCGTCACTCTACCACTTCCATTAGAAGAGTGCTTGAGATAAGCAGCAAGAGAACGTAAATGCTGAAGAACCAAATGTTAAACGGATTTAATGCAGCGGATGCAAAAGCAATTATGACCAGAGAGGAATCAAGAATAATGAAGAAAATAATATATTTGTATGGGGAGATAATAGCTCTTGAAGTTAAAGATGCCAGTCTTTCACCGCATACATAAGGCATTCTCTTACTAGATCCATTCTTAGCGCTTCTACGTGAAAGCATAACACCAGATACGTAAATTGTCATAGAGAACGTAAAAATCGCAACCAAATCCCCTCAAAGAGACCCCAATGAAAATCGAGAATATTTGATTTTCCAGCACAATAACAGTTAATCTTTCATCGACCTAATCTGTTTAGATTTCTTCTTTAACTCTCCATCTTGTTCCCTTAGGTGTGTCTTCAATAATGAAGCCGATTTTTTGTAGTTTATCTCTGATCTCGTCAGATATCTTCCACTCCTTTCTCCTCCTCATCTCTTGCCTTACCTCAAGAATTACCTCAATTAAACTCTTCAGTATTGTCTCCTGTCTTTCCTCGCCATCCTCTTTTTTAATCTCAATTTTTATTCCAAGAACATCTTCAACAAGCGTTTTAAAGATTTCATACACTTCTTTTTTCGTTGCGGCTCCGATTTCGCCATTTTGATCTGCGTAGGCGTTTACTGCCTTAACTATCTCAAATACGGCAGCTATCGCTAGAGGCATGTTAAAGTCGTCGTCCATGGATTCCTCAAACCTCCTTTTTGCTTCCCGCGCCTGAGAAACCAGCTTCTCATCTTCTTTTCCGCTTTCATCCCGCTCCTTAAGAGAGAGAAGTCTTTCTAAAGCCCCAAATATTCTCTCAACATTAGCCTTGGCAACCTTCATGCTCTCTTCGTTGAAGTCTATTGGACTCCTGTAATGCGCAGATATTAAGAAGAATCTTAGAATCTGTGGGCTATACGTTTTCAAAGCATCTCTAACCGTTATGAAGTTCCCTAGAGACTTAGACATTTTTTGACCATTAACAGTAAGCCACTCATTATGTATCCAGTATCGGGCAAAAGGCTTTCCAGTGAGGGCCTCAGCCTGCGCTATTTCGTTCTCATGGTGCGGGAAAATTAAATCTTTTCCACCCATATGGATGTCTAATGTTTCGCCCAGATACTTCATGGCCATTGTTGAGCACTCAATATGCCATCCTGGTCTACCCCAACCCCAAGGACTATACCATCCCGGTTCACCTTCTTTCCTCGCCTTCCATAATGCGAAGTCCGCGGGGTTCCTCTTTTTTGGGTTAACTTCAATCCTTGCGCCAGCCTCTAAGGCCTCCATTTTATTTCCTGATAATTTGCCGTAGTCGCTAAATTTTGACACGTCAAAGTAAACGTCTCCGTCGACTTCATAGGCGTATCCTTTTTCGATGAGCTTCTGAACAGCCATTATCATATCAGGTATATGTTGTGTTGCACGCGGATTGATATCTGGCTTCTTTATGTTTAGCGCAGCCATATCCTCAAAATACGCGTCACTATAGATCTCGCCGATCTGCTGTACACTTAGCCCCGTCTCTTGTGCGCGCCTAATTATTTTGTCATCTATATCAGTTATATTACTCACCAAAGTAACTTTGAAGCCCTTATATTCTAGATATCTGCGTATAACGTCGGCTACAATGAACGCCCTTGCATTTCCAATATGGATAAAATCGTATACTGTGGGGCCGCAGACATATATTCTGACCTCGCCTTCATGCAGTGGTTTGAACTCCTCTTTTCGCATGCCCAGAGTGTTGAATATTCTCAGCACCATATGGATTCAACATTAATCTGCTAATACGCCAATATATAAATAGATTGGCTTGGATTTACGGGCTCATTGGCGCATAATCGTCTTCATGCCTCTATCAAGAATACTTAAAATTTTCCTCCTACTTTTATTCCAAGAGACAAGTACGCATAAAATCACTGAGGCGGCCAAAATCATTGTTGAGACGATTACTTCTTCAGCCGCAGACTTAAGCTCCATGAAGATAAAGCCTCCAAATATAGCTCCAAGAGTGTAGAGAGTTGTTTTTCCAACAATTTGAGCGATAATCAGCTTCCAGAGTGGGAAACGAAGGGCTCCAGCTAAAAGCATTATTGGCGTGTCAGGTAATGGTGAGGAGGCGAATAATAGGATCGCGAGCAAACCGTATTTTTCAACCCATTTAGGTAAGGGGTCGTTCGCTTTGTCTCCATTGGTCGACACTGTTTCTTTTATGCTAAGCCCCCAGCAATACGCAATTATTTCCCCAAGACCTCCGCCTAAACCTGCAGATAAGCCTAAAAGCATCGGATTGTATTTTTCGGTCATAGATAGGAAAAGCGGAATAAAAAATCCTCTTGCAATTATCGCCAAATGACTAAAAAAAGCTGACAAGAAAATACTTATAATCTCATGCTCCCTTAACAGCGCAGAGTTAGTAGGCAATTTATATAGGGTTAACGTAGAAAGCATCACCGTTATAATTATACCAGAGAGCTTTATTATCGCTTTAACTCTAACCCCCATTATTCATCAACTCGCTATGGAAGAGACTCTCATCGGCTACTGGCATCCAAATAATATTATGGTTATTCCCGAGAAAACATATATATTTTATAGACCAATATCATCCTAAAGCATTCTTGGATTAATGTAAGGTCTCTTAAAAGTGTTCAAAAGTCTCTCAAAATAGTTTAACTAGAGGGATAGACGAATGGTTAATGGTCTACTCGATTCATTGAGACTAAGCCTATGCTTAACTTTTCTCTCCATAGCGTCAATCTATGACTTGAAGTTTAGAGAAGTCCCAGATCTCGTTTGGATCATTTCTGCGCCAGTAGGTTTAGCGCTCTCAATAGCATCATTAGTCCTAAGCGGCGCAAATCAAATCTCAGACATGATCGCGTGGATTATGACGCTAATTATAGTCTCCGGGCTATCGCTGGCATTATTCTACTCAGGTCTGTGGGGTGGAGCTGACGCAAAAGCCATGATCTGCTTAGCGATCTCGATGCCCACGCGCTTGAACATTGAGTTTATTAAACCCATTTTTGAGCAGCGTTTGCAAAACGTTTTCCCATTGCCAATACCGATATCAACATTGAATAATTCTGTTTTAGCCGCCGCGTTATTGACTGCAGCGATGTCTTTGAGGAACCTCATAGATTTAGCGAGAAGCGGTGGAAGAATATTTGAGGGATTAGAGAAGACTAGTCTTCTTAAGAAGGCTTTGGCCTTCACAATTGGGTATAGGGTGAAAG
This sequence comes from Candidatus Bathyarchaeia archaeon, assembly GCA_038882715.1. Classification (NCBI taxonomy): domain Archaea; kingdom Thermoproteati; phylum Candidatus Bathyarchaeota; class Bathyarchaeia (SeqCode); species Bathyarchaeia archaeon. Next base: position 54,234 of record JAVZNR010000011.1, on the reverse strand, counting down.
CTGAAAAATTGCGCTCTGGAAAACATCATTATATGATTATGGAAGAGTTTAGTATGGAGGGCGATGGTTCCTTCAAGAGGAATCTGAAAATACTCCGGATATTAGGCGCTAACAATGAGACCAAGAGCAAGATACCGGAGGGAATTAATGGAAAAATTTGGGTTACGCCAGCACTACCCTTCCTTATCTTCATGGAAGCCGGCTTGATAATAACGGTATTTCTAGGCGACATAATATTCTGGCTAACATTCAATCTTCTAAAATCAATATCAATTTAGGAGCGCGACGGGCTAATTAGCTGAAATTTTTTAAGGGTTCTGTTTTTCTTCTTCCTTTCTCTTCAAGAGCATGTTATCAATTATCATGCAGAGAGCCCTGAAAACCTCATCTTGATCAAGACTGTTCACGTCCAGTATTACATGGAATGGTTCAAGATCCTCGCCTAACCTGAAGCCATAAAGGGCCCTGTAAATTTCTTTTGTTTGTCTCTCTCTTTCCCTCATGCGTTTAAGCGCCTCTTCAAAGCTTATTCCATCCCGCTTAGATATCCTCTGAGCTCTAACCTCCTCTGAAGCATCAAGCCATATTTTTAAGTCAGCGTCCTTTAAGAGCCAAGACATCGTCCAGCTGTCGAGTACGACGTTACCCTCCTCAGCCCATTTAAGCATCCTATCATCTATGAGCCTGTCTAAATCGGGATTTCTTAGGCGTTCTTCAAGGAACCTCATCCCTTCTTCAGTCTCCCACCAACCCCGATCATAGATACGGTAGCCCCTCTCCGCCGCGATCGCCCTTAACGCATCCCCGCCAGAATAGTACTTTAGGCCATAGTGCTCAGCGATCCTCCTGGCGACAGTGCTTTTTCCTGATCCGGCTAGGCCGGAAATACATATAACTATTTTTTTCCTTCCTTCCGTTGATGAAGCCATCCATTGTTTCCTCCTAGACACTATGTCCTCGTTCCAAAGCCCATCTCAACGTTAAGTATCCTTGATATTAGAAAGTTGAAGAAGAATTGGCATATAATATACCAGAAGAAGAACGGTATCTCCACTTTCTCGCCAAGTAGAGGCATAAAGGCGACCGGCCTATTCCCGTAGAAAAATATCAGTAACCACCACATGATCAAGAATGGAATAAAAGTGATAAGCCAGACTTTTGTTTGCTGCATGGAGATCCTTGCCTTGATCTGCATTATCCGAACTTCCTGCTTCTTAACCTTAGCCATAAGCTTCTTGTCACTTATTTTTCTAGCGAGCTCCCTCTCAGCGTTCCACGCGGAGATTTCTTTCTGCCATTCCGCAAGCATCTTTCTATCAATGAACTTTCTGTTGATTAGCGCGGTCACCAGGGAGGAGATGAACGCTATAAACATTATGAAGAAAGTTGAGATTGGAGGACTTAAAAGATCTAGCTGCATATCTGTCACCTTCCGAGGAACTTTCTTATCCCCGGATAAATTTCCTCAATGCGTTCGCCTACTATCTGCTGATAATACTGATAGATTATTCCTACTGAAAGCAGTATCCCTGTTCCAGTACCAAAAGCTCCAAATAGATCGGCTATAGCCGCCATTAAACCTACAATAAATCCTCCAAGTAGAGTTACCACCGGAATATATCTCTTTAAAATCACTTCTATAGGTTTCTCAGATCTCCTGAAGCCTGGAACCTGCATACCGGCGTCAACAAGCTGCTTGGCGACGGTTCTCGGATCTAGCCCGCCAACCTGGAGCCAAACCCATGAGAAGAGGACGCAGAAAGCTACTAGCAGCACTGCGTAAACAGTGTATCTGAGTGGATCATTTAAAACATCATAGAAGCCCCTTGGGGATGTAACGTAATACGCCATCCCGCCTACAGGGTGAAGATACCCTCCCTCCGTATATTGGAAATCGCCGATTAATTTTATCCATGGATATAGGGTTGGATTATTATGGTAATTGTTCCACAGGATCTGACCTATAATATAGATGTTTCCGAACAACGCTGAAGCGAATATAACTGGCAGGTTAGAGACATAGAGGAGGCTTATTGGGTATCTGCCTCTAAATCCTCTAAATCGGGAGTGGGCGATAGGTATTTCAACCCTAACACCCTGAGCGTAAATGCAGAATAGAAATATGCTTACTGTCAGTATTAAGCCAAGAATACTTGGATCATCGGCCGACCTAATTAAGAGACTATTCAGAGATTCTCCCGCGGCAAGTGTTTGAATCATAGCTGAGATTATTCCTCTAGCTTTTCCCGGTTCACTTAGAGAAGGCCATATTGAAAAGCAATCTAACATTATGCGCTGAGCGACACCAGCCAATATGAAGAGGCTTATACCGCTGCCTATTCCCCAACCCTTCTGAATCATTTCGTCTAGAAGCATGACAATTATTCCTGCAACTATCAGCTGCATGAAAATTATCACCGCCTGCAGAGCTCCTAGGTTTCCGAAGAAGCCGCCCAGCAGATAAGCTGATGCTTGAACTACGGTCATTATTACCGCTAAAACTTTGTTTGCGCCTGAGAATAGCGCTCTATCCTCATAGTTTGAGAAATCTACACCTATAAAGCCTGAGGCTGCAAGCAACTGCAGTATTAGGCCCGCGGTGACTATTGGCCCTATACCCAGCTCCATTAATGTGCCCCTAGTTGAGGCAAATATCACCCTATAGAACATTATGTCCTCAGTTTTACTTAAACCGTAAAGCGGTATCTCGCTCATAATAAAGTAGATAAGTAGGGCGAGGGCCGTCCAGACCAGCTTCTCAGTAAAACTAACTCTTCGCTCAGGGGCTTTGATTTCCGGAATAAATTTTATTAGCGGCTGAAAAGCTCTTAGAAATCTGCCAGCCACATTTTATCCCTCAAGCAGTGTCCCGCAATTAAAAATGTTATTTCAAAGACTTATATTAGTTTAGGCGTATCTAGGCGGCTTCAACCCCTCCAGTTTTCCCGGTTATTAGCACTTCTCCACCAGCATCCTTAATTTTTCTTAAGGCGATTTCACTACACAACGGAACTTTAACTGTGACCGGTATAGTTATCTTCCCTTCGCCGAGAAGCTTAACATAACCCATCTCCTCAAGATCTACGATTATTTTCTCGCCTTTTTTAACATTTGAAGCCATTTTCAGCGCTATCTCCTCAAGATCTTTTAGATTTATGCACCGAAGATCCTTTATCTTCTTTTGTTTTGGGGAAGTGAAGCCCTTGTAGCCGAAGTAATCTGGTTCATATCTAAGAACCCAAGACCACAGATGCTTATGTCTGCCAACCCTCCTTTCACCCTTAGACCCACTTTTCCTATGCTGCCCAACCCTTCCATATCCACATGTTCTAGATCCACGCTTCTTACGGATCTTTCTAAGGCTATGCGGCATATATTATTCAGCCCTCCTAAATCATTTTCTTCAATAAATCGTTTATCGCCTCACCCCTATATCCCGTCACGCCGCCACTCACCCAGCTCTTTTTTACGCTTCCCTCATAACCTCCACTCGGAGGCTTAAGGCGAAAAACAGGCTTAATTCCAGGAATCTTATTAAACTCAACTCGTAGACCGTATATTGCGTCAGCCAAATCGTCAAGGGACTGAAAGCCAAGTTTCTGAGCATAATCATCTGTTATCTTTCTGTTTCCAATAAGTCTCCCTCTCTTTTTAAGAAGCATCGCGATAACCTCTTTTGAAACTTCCCCCCAAGTCACTTGATTCTGAACCTTCTGAAGCATACCTAAATATGAGGGGCGATCATCTATTAGGGTTGCATGGCAGTTGCGGGTTAAGTTAAGCATCTTTAAAGTATCTTCAATATCTTTCCTGACATTAACAGTGCCCCTAACCCTAACAACCGCTAAACACTTGCCTCTCTTCTCCATCTCCCTTACCTCGCCCAGTCTAGTGGCGTAACAACTTCATATGTTTTCTTTAAGGCATCAAACATCGCGTACGCGAATGAAGGTATCGTCCCAGTTGAACCATAGCTTCTCATCCAACAATCTTTAACGCCAGCAAGCCTGAGGATGACTTTAGCAACCTCGCCGGCAACTAAACCTAAACCTCTAGGTCCGGGCAAGATCTTAACTTTCACCGCGCCACATTTTCCAGTAACCTCAAATGGCAATGAATGGAGTTGACCGCATCCGCACTCCCAGCTTCCGCAACCTCTACGTACAATTGTAATGTTTAGGCGGGCTTCTCTCGCAGCCTTCTCTATGGCTGTGCGTACTTGAGTCGCCTTCCCAGAACCGATGCCCAAACATCCATCCCTATTCCCAACGGCTACAATAGCCTTAAACCTAGACTTTTCACCAGCATCTGTTTGCTTTTGAACGAGACTTATATTTATAATCTCCTCCTCGAGGTTTGGAACAAGCATATTTACTATTTCTGGCTCGTTTATCTTAAGTCCGTTGGCAAATATCTCCTCTAGAGAAGATATTTTACCCTCAAGCACCATTCTACCAAGCTTAGTGCGCGGAACCCATTCAGATTCCTTAGTTCTGCTGACAGCCTCGCCCAACGCATATCACACCATATCTTTAGCTGGGTTATCAAATTTTTAAAGAAACAATGCAGACAATAGATTTAAACTTATCTGCTAATTCACCGCTCTGAAGGCTTGCGTAAGCAAAATCAATAAGCTTTTATTTTCATTTTAAACCTTCATATTTATAGCGTCAAAGCGAAGATAGGTAAGGAAAATGAGCCGCGCGCTGAAGCCGAAGCCAGATGAGAAGATTATTGGACACGGAACATGGTATGATAAAATGGCGCTTAAAATAATAGAGAGGGAACGCAAGCTCGGTAGAAGTTTAAGCATCATTAGGGTTGAGAGCGGTGTCGGGGCGTCAGGTATACCACATATAGGTAGCCTATCCGAGGTTACGAGAAACTACGCGATTTCACTAGCGATCAGGGAGCAGGGGTATAAATCCGAGTTTATAGTTTTCTCCGACAATAAGGATGGTTTGAGAAGCGTTCCAGCCGGACTGCCAAAGTCTTTAGAGGAACATTTAGGTAAACCTGTAACGGATATTCCGGATCCTTTCGGATGCCATGGCAGCTATGGAGACCACATGGTTTACCTGCTGCTCGACACCTTGGATAGGCTTAGCATAGAATATAAATTCATGTCCGCGATCGAAGCTTACAAGCAAGGTTTACTAAACAATGAGACTCGAGATATTTTACTGAACGCGGCACGCGTAGGCGAGATCGTGCATGAAGAGACTGGACAAGAAAAATATCTTGAAGCGCTCCCATACTTCCCTGTTTGCGCTTCCTGCGGGAGAATATACACCACTAAAGCTTACAAGTTTTTACCGGATGAGAGTAAGGTGCTTTACGTATGTGAAGGGATGGAGGTTAAGGGCAAGTGGCTTAAAGGATGCGGATATGAGGGCGAGGCAGACTACACTAAAGGAGAAGGCAAGCTCAGTTGGAAAGCTGGCGAGTTTGCAGCTAGATGGCGCGCGCTGGATATAAGGTTTGAGGCTTATGGGAAAGACTTAACGGATTCAGTTAAAGTAAACGATAGAATATCACGCGAAATACTGGGATATGAGCCTCCGCTTCATGCACGCTACGAATTGTTCTTAGATAAGAGCGGGAGAAAAATCTCCAAGTCGACTGGAAATGTTCTTACGCCTCAGCTCTGGCTTAAATATGGTTCCCCCCAATCCCTGCTTTTATTAACGCTGAAGCGGTTCGTTGGGACAAGGAATATTTCCATCTCCGATGTGCCACGCTACATGAATGAGTTCGACTATTTAGAGGACATATATTTCGGCAGGATCAAGACAAGTGATAAAAGGGAGGAGACTAAGCTTAAAGGCTTATATGAATATTGTTGGCTCCTTAAGGTTCCAGATAAAGCAAGTATACATGTGCCGTACAACGTGCTCACCTACCTCGCAAAGATCGCGCCTAAGGGTTCGGAGCTCGATTTCATAGCCGATAAGCTGCGAGACTACGGCTATATAAAAGGTAAAAGCGATGTGGACGATGAGTTAAAACGGCGTATTGAGTATGCCCTTAACTGGGTTAAAGACTTTGAGGAGATAACCGAGACAGCAATCAGCCTATCTCAAAATGAGAAGGACGCGATAAAACAATTGATTCAAAGAATTCAGGCGGAAAAAGAAGCTGAAAAGATTCAAAGCGCAATATTTGAGGTTGCTAGAAAGAACGATATAGAGCCGAAAAGCTTCTTTAAGACGCTTTACATGATACTTTTAGGCGCCCCATCAGGCCCAAGGTTAGGGCCATATATAGTTGCTATGGGAAGGGAAAATGTTATAAAAGCATTAGAGAGGATCTTAGAGAGCGCTTAAAAATAAGGCTTCCTAGAAGCCTCGTTTACCCTATTAAGACGGTATTTTATCCAATAAGTCTTCTATTTTAATGGTTTCTTGGGTTTCGCTTCTCATATCTCTCAGAATAATCTTTCCTTCACTGAGCTCTCTCGATCCAACGATAACCGTATGCGTTATGTTTCTCCTGCTTGCGTCTGAGAGAGCGCGTGAAAGACTTCTCCTCATAACTTCTACTTCAGCTGGAATATTATGCCTTCTAAGCATAGCCGATATTTTGAAGGCTTCAGCTATGTTACTTTCACCAATCGGAATGACTAGAACCCGCGCTCTCCGCGTTTTAGGCGGATTAACCCTTTGCTTTTCCATAGCGATCATTATTCTGTCAACGCCAAGAGCCACGCCTACAGCAGGTATCTCTCCGCCGCCAAAAATCTCTATAAGCCTATCATATCTTCCCCCACCGCCTACAGCTATATTTAACTCTGGAACATAGGTCTCAAAGATTATGCCAGTATAGTATTCTAGCCCCCTAGCAAAGCTAGCTTCAAAATAAAATTTTGCATTGGTGACCCAACCTTTAACCAGATCAATAATGTCGCTAAGGTTTCTTAAAGATTCTTCTGCTTCCGGGTACTCACAAATCACCTCATTACCAATCTTTTTAACAAACTCGTCCTTATCATCAACTTTTATGCTAAAGAGGTTTTTGAGGGATTTTAGGCATTTATTTGATACGCCATACTCTTCGGCAGCCCTTATAGCCCCATCCAAATCTTTCTTGTCTAAATACTGCATGATTATGTTCTGCCTTTCCTCATGCATGCCTTCCCTTCCAAGAATGCTACGTAGTATACCGATATGGTTTACCTTTAACACGTAGTCTTTTAATCCGATCCCTTCAAGGAAGTCGATTGTTAGGCTTAAAACCTCAGCGTCTGCTTCAGGTTTACTTGAACCTATAAGCTCGTAATTTGCCTGCCAGAATTCTCGGTATCTGCCTAGCTGAGGCTCATCATATCGATATAAACTTCCAATCGAGAAAAGCCTTATTGGCTTAGGTGAGCTAGCCATCTTCGTGGCCACAAGCCTAGCTATTGACGCGGTGAACTCGGGTCTTAAGGCGACCTTTCTGCCGCCAAGATCCTCAAAAACATACATGCGCCTCCTATTTTCCTCGCCGATTTTAGCGGCTAATAGATCATAGTATTCGATGATTGGGGTTATAACTTCCTCGTAGCCATATAGCTCAGCCAGCTGCCTAGCATTCTTCTCAATAAACCTTAGCGTCCAAGCTTCATCAGGCAGTAGATCCCTCATGCCGCGTACTGGTTGCCGGAAATCCGGATGCAAATGCTTCCCTCCAAGAGCAGTAATCCCAGCATTAAACTAAATGCGTGTCATGCTACACATTAGGGATTAAGGAGATTTAAGGATTATTTTCCGAGACGGATACTCTAATATCTTACGGAGTAAAACGGATTAAAACTGAATTTCCAAAAATGTGATTTAAAGCGGTTGGAGGCAGGTTTAAAATGAAAATATATGTTTTAACGGACATGGAAGGTATTAGTGGCATTTGGCGTCCAGAACAAGTGCAGAAGGGTAACCCAGAGTACGAGAGAAGCCGTAAGCTTCTTTGTGAAGATGTTAACGCCGCTGTTAGAGGGGCCTTTGAAGGCGGAGCTACGGAAGTTGTCGTGTTAGATGGACACGGTGACGGCAACAACTTTATACTTGAGCTCCTGGATAATAGAGCCATTTACGAAACTGTGAAAAGCCCATTAGAGGTTATGCCAAGTCTTGATGAGAGCTTCAGCGGATTAATGCAAGTTGGCTGCCACGCCATGGCCGGAACGCTAAACGGGTTTCTAGATCACACCCAATCCTCAATTTCCTGGTTCAACTTTTACGTTAACGGTAGAAAATTCGGTGAAATTGGGCAGGCAGGCGCTTACGCAGGTGCATTCGGTGTACCAGTCATCATGGTTACGGGAGATAAGGCCGCATGTGAAGAAGCGCGCACCTTCTTTGGAGATATTGAGGTAGTCGCCGTTAAAGAAGGGCTTGGCCGAAACAAAGCTAAATGCATTGCACCTGAAAGAGCGCATGAAATGATACATGATGCTGCTGTGAGAGCTATACGGCGCGCCAAATCCGGCGAATTTAAGCCTTTCATACTCGAAGCTCCGATTGAAATGAGGCTGGAGCTCTGCCGAAGCGACTATGCTGACGAGTACGCGGCTAGGCCAGGGGTTGAGCGCCTAGACGCCCGTACACTGCGCAAAACAATTAGGAGTGCAAGGGAAATTTACTATTGGTAGCCTTTTAATGGTTGCCTATTGTCAGGGTGGCATAATGGCGTGGACTCGGGAGCGGGAAAAGATCGTCATCCACTGGCAAGCGTCCACGTACCTCGATCTCCTCATCGTCCAATAGATAAAATCCTATAGATGGATATGAATGTTTCGCGGCTATAGCTCAGTACAGTAGGCGCTTTATGTTCCCTTGGTTTTTTCATACATCTTCTCCAGAGTCCACCTTATCGCAGACCTTAGTTCACGTTCCCTCTGCGGCGCCACATTCCGGATAACTATTTCTCGAATCAGATTTCCCTCAGTCTTTACCTCGAAGGATAAGGATTCTTCAGGCATAAGTTCTCCTCTTTTAACGGCCTCTTGATCAATGTCCCGCATCTTATTTAAAACCTTGTCGATCAAGAAGGCCTCGAAGGGAGGAGTATCCGTATAAAATTTCTTATCAGCCTCTGGGATAACACGTAGGTTTTTATCCTCCACGTATATGTTTGCTAAAGCCTCGCCCGTGCTCGTCTTTAATGGTATAACTCTAACCCCCTCCCTGAGAGGAGGAACCGTGATTGGCGCAGCTTCAGCAGCTCTCAGCGGAGTGATCTCTTCAGCTCTTCTAAAGCTTTTCTCCAGTAGGAGCGCGTTAACAAATTCCAGAATCATCCTTAAACCTTCAATCTCCATCTCCAGACTTTTTATTCTCTCTTCAAGAAACTCTCTTAACTCCGCAATCTTTCTTAGCTTTTCTTCCTCCATCCCCAGTCTTCCCAAAACAATTATTCAAGATATTATTTGGATAGAACTACGATATATTTTTAATCACCCTTGCGAATAATGTTAGTCGGTGTGGCAAATGCAAATAAGCGTATACATTTTAGTCGAGGTTGAAAGAGGAGAGCCATGGCAAATAGCATCAGAGATATCGAAGATTGAAGGCGTAAAAACAGCGCATGCAGTGACTGGACAATACGATATAATAGTTTACGCTGAGCTGGATGGCTTAGAAACGCTTAAAAGCGTTATAAAGAGGATACATGCAATAGAGGGGGTTCAACATACACAGACAGCCGTTTGCATACCCTAAGAATATTAGGATGCCTAAATTTAACATCTTTATCTTTTATAGAAAAATTAGATGTCGTTTTCCTCCACCGCCCAGAGCATAGCGCGCAGCATTTCTATGGTATGTTGCCGCAAACATAGGATTCATATCTAATTTTTAATGGGCATCCGCCTCCACATATGTTCAGCATCGGGCATTCGCGGCATTTCTCCGGAGCATACTTTCTACCTCTAATCTCTTGGCATAATGGATGCTGCCAGATACTCACCCAATCATCCCTAAGAATGTTTCCAAGCGGAGCAAAATAGCTCTGGCACGGTATAACTGTTCCATCTGGCTCTATGCACATGCTTATTCGGCATGCGCTGCACGTCTTTATTCCTAAATCAAGTTTAAGCGGATTTAATATACAGTATTCCGTCGGCGTATACCACATGAACTCCAGCCCGAGCTCATATGTATAATCCCTAATTTTAGTTAGTATTGGCTCAAGCTCATGCTCCTCTATGGCGAAATCCTTAATCGCTTCCGGCTGAGCCGCCTTTCCAGAATATATTATACTATTACATGCGAACTGCTTAAGTCCAAGGTCATGTATGAATTTTATGGTTTCCAGAATTCCGTCAGCGTTATGTTTATTGAGCGTCGTGTTAGTTATAGTGTATATGGGCGACTCGACAGCGTTCCTCAAGCCCTCAACCGTTTCATTCCAGCTCCCAGCAACGCCAGTTATTCTATCATGGATTTCGGGATCATGGGATTCGAGGGTTATCTGAATATGGTCTAGGCCAGCATCAACCAGGGACTGAAAGTACGATTTATCTTTAAGCCTACGCCCATTAGTAACTAACCCGCATATAAGTCCAATCTTCTCGGCATACGCTATTAACTCGGGCAGATCATCCCTTAAAGTTGGCTCACCACCAGTAAAGACGACGTGTGGAATCCCGAGACTAAAGATTTTATCCATAACCTTAAACCACTCCTTCTTCGTCAGCTCCCTCGTCTCCCTAGGTCCACCAGCATAGCAGTGGATACACCTATTATTGCATCTGTATGTAATTGCTAGATCCATGCGGTATGGTGCGCTCAGCTCCTTTTGGAACGGCTCCATCTTCTCAACGCCCAAATACGAGACTGGGCAGACATCCGGCGTATTCACAAAAGTGTTTATTACATAGAGAATTTCATGGTAGTCTTTGCGCGCCGTTTCAGCATCGATATCGTAGCGCTTAACCATTTTTCTCACAGTTTCGTCCTCGCTCTCTCCCTTAATGAATGAGGCAACATACTCGGCTGCGGTCTTATTGAGGAATAGGACCCTTGAGGCATTAACAATTAATACACCGCTTCCGTCCCTCTCAAGCCTTAAGTGGAGCCTTAAACCCCTATGAACATTATCGTAAACCCTCAAGTGATACAGAGGGAGCCTAATCCTCCCAGAAAAAAGCCTCTTAAGACCAATCTTAACCATGATTAACGGGCACCCCCATGGGCGCAGGCACACGCGCAACTCACACACGCACATGCGCAGGCGCAGCTAGCGCAGGCACATACACAGCTAGGATATCTCAGCGGCCTCTGGGTAACCTGCGTCTTCTGTGCTGGAACCAGTCGGTTTGCGAACTCCTGCACATTTGAAACGATATTGTTTGCGGCCTTCTGAATCGCCAAGACTATATTATTTGCGAACTCTTGGCCTGGTATGGGGGTCGGCTTAACCTCGCCACCGGTCTGGATTGGAGGTTGACCGCGCGGCCAACCCCAATACCACCACCAGTCGGGCCTAGGATAGATTATTATGTCTGGCGGGAACGCTATTCGCAGTCTCTCCTCAAATCTCTCGTCGGCCAAAAGCCACTCCATGTTCCCCTCAAGAGCATCGCATTTAAGCTCCGGTGTGCCAGCCCGCATAACCTGCTGCCAAGCCCTATTCACAATATCCCTATAGTAATTTATTGTGTCAATTCTAGAGAAGCTCCTGATCTTAAGGTTCACTGTGTCCTTTAGGTTAAGGTATAGTCTTGCGAGCGCCTTCTCATCTAGGCTTCCATCAGACCTTATCGCCCATAGAAAGTCAATCTCATAGTATCTTAGGTTGGATTCATCAGCGCTATTGTAATGTAGTCTCCTAAGCCTGATCACAGGCTCGGTAGAAACTATTTCAACTGCACGCTTGAGGAGAAGGCTAAAGAGAATCATTGTTAAAACCTTAATGGGCTTTAGGTCTAAGAGGACGGCTGCCTCAACAGCCGTGAGGCCCCGAGCTGGGCCTAGGGCTTCGATGGCTATTCTAGGCTTCTCATACTTAGCCTTCCTCAATCCCCTAAAGGCTAAAACTATGACTACACCTATCGCGACCATAAATGCTGCGATTGACCCGCCAACTAAAATATAATGCCAGATGTCTGGGCCTATGCTAACATACTTTTTTGGGAAGGAAACCCCAACCCAAAACTCTTCGGCTGGTGGCCAATCGTCCTCTTCCCAGTAGACTACAAGCAGGTTCTCCTCATTCCTGTAAACATTGCTGAATCTTCTTTCAGCATATTTCACCTCATCCTCCCTGACCCCCTCTGGGAGAACTATTGCAACCCTAATGTCGCTTATCTTTCCCTCGGCGTCATCGAATGTCGATGGATAGAATTTCAGCCCAACATTACCCGGGTTCATCTCATCCTCATATATCATTTCTGGGACTGAAGCGTAAACAATCACCGTGTAGGACTTGTTCAGTAGGATTGGGTCTCTAAGCAATATGTCTATGCCATAAAAGTCTCCATAGGAGATTATAGCGTGAGTGATATTTCCGCCATTAATATCGCGGACATAATGTATTTGGAAGCCTTTTTTCGGCATCCCGAGGGTGATTATCCCCTTAGGGGTTCCCGAAACATATGTTATGGTTATGTTGTATAGTATGTCTATTGAGCCATCCTTATTTATCCATATCTGAACCCACTCCCTATCAACCCTATATCTAACCTGGGCATAAGCCGGATGGATGCTCAAGGCTAAAGCAAGTATTAGGAGCGGGAAGATAACCCATCTATTAGCTGTCGCTACCATAGCGGCTCCTCTGTCAACTCAAAATTGTTTCCACAATAACCACATGTAACTATTGGTCTCCCGGCGACTATCCTAACTTTAGTCACATCTATGTTTGCGCCGCAGACTGGGCAGCGCACCTCTTTAACCTTCACCGGGCCGCCGACCGATATTGTCTGCTTAATCTCTATGGGCTTTCTCTCCCTAGTTAATGCCAGAAGTATTATCGCCGTTGATGTGAGTAGAACCCCAACTAGGAGATAGGGTAGTCCGAGATTAAATGACATCATGAAGACCACGCCTAGAAACAGCAGAAGCGCAGATGCACCATACACTATAATCTTTAATAGACCTCTAACCATTCCGCATCTAAATCCCCGAATATGGCACTAAGAGAAACATACAGTTCACTCTTATAATAATTCTTATTCTCATCTCAAGCCAAATTACAAATCTATAATCTTCAGCGCCTTTCTAAACCTCACCTAGATTAATCTTTTCTTTCGCCCTAAACAAAAAGCCCCTTTCAGCCAATATGTATTTCGAAACACAGTTTGGTATCCAATACCATATACATCGTTATCACGCTTATAAGCAGGAATATCTTATCCATAAATATCTCGATAATTCAGGATTAGGGTGAAACGCTTGAGTGAAAATGGTTTAACTAATGTGGTGGATACCACCCGTAGCCCGTATGCTTTACTACGTCCAGTGCCGATCGAAAAAGTCCATCTAGAAGATGCGTTTTGGGCTCCGAGGCTGAAGCTTGTTCAGGAAGTAACCTTGCCATCACAATATCGTCTGCTTGAGGAGACCGGACGCATATTTAATTTTCGCAGAGCTTCCGGTAAAGAGAAAGGGGATTTCCGCGGCCTATACTTTAATGATTCAGATGTATATAAGTGGATTGAGGCTTCGGCCTTCTCTTACGCATATAATCCGGACGATAGGGTTCTCAGCATGGCGATGAGCGTTATTGATGAGGTTGTTGCAGCGCAGGATGAGAGCGGCTACATTAACACTTACTTCACTTTCGAGAGGAAAAACGATAGGTGGAGAAATCTAAGAGATATGCATGAGCTCTACTGTGCAGGCCACCTCATACAGGCTGCAATAGCATTTTATCGAGCTACCGGCCACAGGAAGCTTCTAGATTCAGCGTGTAAATTTGCCGATCACATAGTGGACACATTTGGCCCCGGCAAGCTAATCGGTGTATGCGGGCACCCGGAGATCGAGATGGCGCTCGTGGAGCTTTATCGAACGGTTGGCAGAAAAGATTATCTAGATTTAGCACGCTTCTTCATCGACACTAGGGGTAAAGGAACCATTGGTGGAAGCCCATACCACATTGATCATAAACCTTTCAGGGATCTCAACGAGATTGTTGGGCATGCTGTCCGAGCTCTATATTTAAACTGCGGCGCGGCTGATGTCTATGCTGAGATAGGCGATAAATCACTGTTCAACGCGCTTATGCGTCTCTGGCACAATATGGTTGAGCGAAAAATGTATATAACTGGCGGGGTCGGCTCACGGTATGAGGGCGAAGCCTTTGGCGATGATTACGAGCTGCCGAATGCCCGAGCGTACGCTGAAACATGCGCCGCCATAGCCAATTTCATGTGGAACTGGCGCATGCTAACGGTAACCGGCGACGGGCTTTTCGCGGACGTTATGGAGTTAGCCCTATACAACGGCATATTATCGGGCATATCGCTTGATGGAAAACATTACTTCTATGTTAATCCCCTTGCGGATAGGGGCCGCCATAGACGTCAAGAATGGTTCGAATGCGCGTGCTGTCCCCCCAACATAGCCCGCTTAATAGCGTCGCTTCCAGGATACTTTTACAGCACTTCGGAGGGAGGCGTGTGGATTCATCTTTATGCTAAAAACGCTGCGGAAATAGAATATGAGAAAACTCGCATCACATTAACTCAGAATACCGATTATCCGTGGAGCGGCGACATAGAAATCGTTGTAAACCCTGAAGAAGACATTGAGTTTAGCCTATTCGTCCGAATTCCAAGCTGGTGTAGAGAATCGCAAGTAAAGGTTAATGGAGAAAGAATCGAGAAAGCTTTTGAGCAAGGATACTTGAAGATCCACCGTTTATGGAGGAAAGGTGACAAAGTTCGTTTATCGTTAGCTATGCCGGTTGAAAGGATTGTTTCCCATACACGCGTGATGGAGAATAATGACAGGGTTGCTTTGAGGAGGGGGCCGATAATATACTGCCTTGAAGGAGCCGATAATAAAACTTTTGACGTATGGGACGTGATACTGCCAGATGAAGCCCCGCTAACTACGCAGTATGTGCCAAACATGCTCGGCGGCGTCGTTATTATACGTGGCAAAGCCTTAGCCATTGACGCTGAGAGATTCGGGAATAGGCTATATGCCCCTAAGACAGATGTTAAATACGAGACTCGTAAAGTGGATTTCACCGCGATACCGTACTATGCGTGGGCGAATAGGGAAGAAGGGCCGATGACAGTGTGGTTAAGATCGCCGGAGAAATTATTCTAATGATCTTAATATGTCTAGTGAGCCGAGAAAAGTTCCGTCTAGAAGATAAATCTCAGATTTATCGAGGATTATACTTCTGGATCGAAGAATCGGGCCGATAAAATCTTTGAAGACAGCCTCCCCGTATATTGAAGCCTTATTTATGGCTCTCCCGCCGAGGAAATCGTTAAATGAGGGCATCACCAGCAGGTTTTTTACCCTTGGTTCTATGGAGAACTTTATTTTAAGTAGATTTTCAGGATCTTCGTCCTTCTTAAACTTGACGCCGTAATGTTTTAGCACAGATCTTACAAGCGTATTCCTATCGCAGGGAGCCCTAACCCAAACCTGACTAGTTATACGGAAGCCTACCGGGTCTCTAAAAGCCACTGTTGGATGAATATGCCCTATAACAAGCGTTTCGCATCCAAGCATCTTTATCTCCGGCCAGGCGTGCCCATGAAATAAGCCAACTGAACCTATCATCACGCCCTGCTGCGGCGCAACCTCAACGCCTTCAGGCAATAAAACCTCTATATTCCCATCGTGATTCCCCGGCACTATTTTTATGCAGGAGACTTTTTCGCGGATCTTCTCAAAGAAGAATGGGACATCCCGCCACTCTTCAATCTCTATTTTCTCAATTGTATGTTTAACGTCTCCGAGCACTATTAGGCAGTCCGGTTTCTCAAGCGATATTATGCGCTCAAGCCTTCTTATAAGCTTGCCCGTCTGGGATGGTATATGGATCCCTTCCTCTGATAGCGACGCTTCCCAACCTAAATGCACATCTGATATCACTAAGGTTTTTTCTGAACCATCATCTATCATGAGGGCTGCATATGGGCTTACCGGCTTAAGTAGAGTGTCTCCTTCATCCATATGCGTTCACTCAACCAATCTTCTGCTTGGAAACTGCTATCAGCGATGTTATCTCGTCAAAGAGGCTCTTGTTAGCCGAGGCTATCACCGAAAAGCGTTTAACCTCAGTTAACGGGACATCCGGTACATTGTCGCCATTCGGTTGTAGAAACACTCCCCCAGCCTCCATAATTATCAGCATCCCAGCGGCGAAGTCTATCGTCCTAAGCATTCCGCGTAAATCGATGTAGGCGTCCAGAAAACCGGATGCGACATGGCATATCTCAAGGGATGCCGATCCAAAAGCTCTTAAGCCCTTAACTTTACCCATTATCGGCACTGTTCTCTCTATTGATTCAGCGCTCCTTGACACGTCAACCGATACAATGGCGTCTTTTAGGCTTCTCACGTTTGACGGCTTAATTTGCTGGCCGTTATATTTGGCGCCGTGACCTCTTTCAGCTGAGAAAATCCCGCCGTCATAAAGATCTATCACAACAGCTGCCTCTATATCGCTCAGCCTTCCCGTAGGTGACAAAGCTATCGACGACGATGCAAACTTAATCCCTCTAACAGCATTATTTGTGCCGTCAACGCCATCCACTATAAGGTAGAATTCTGGCAAGGAACCGATCTTTTTAATGCCGCATTCCTCACCAACAAATACGCATGAAAAACCGTTCTTCTCCAAATAATTAACGGCGACTTTTTCCGCCACCTCATCAATCAACCTGGTTCTGTCACCGCCGAAACCTAATCCGACTATCTCCCCTGATTTAGGTTTCCCAAGCATCGGGTGAACGGAGGAGAATATTTCTTTAGCCACCTCAATCAGTAAATTGATGCTGCCGCCCATTTATCCATCAATCCTATCATTGGATGTCTCCCATATATATTCTTGTAAGCCTTATATCCACGTTGGTGACCACTATTTATTGGAGGAATGCCGTTTGTCGGAGGCTGAAGCCGAGAAGAAAAAGAAGTATTATTATGGCGAGAAGGAGAAGAAGGCTGAAGAAGTGAAGAAGAGGAGATGTGGGAGAGCAAAGAAAAAGTAGGTTTACAGCCTTCTTAAAGAGACCTAGGCTTTCAGAAACCTTGGTATGCACCTCTCATCCTCAATTGGGTTAAAGTCGCCGATCTCCGATATGCTTAGTGGAGTTACAATTCTAGAGACCATACCGTGAAGACTATACGGCAGTCGAATAAGCCTCATGCTGCCGGATGTAACCCACTCATCTATCATAAAACCCCTACTCTTCATTTCTTTTGCGATCTCTTTACGTTTCTCAAGGCCCCAGCTGAATACTTCTTCATCTAAGACATGTATGTGAAAGCCTCTACCCGAATAAACTATTCTTAAACTCGAAAACTGTTTGGAGAGCTCCTCATATAATTTTATTGTTTCGTTTTTAACCATTTCGAGCTCCACTTCACAGAAGCTTAATCCCTCATGCCTACGCATTTTATCTTCAAGCGAACCATGAATTGGACAAGTTAAGTTTTCTGGGTCTAGATCGAAAGCCATCTCTTGACCTATGGCGCGCCCCCGTTCATCATAAACATTTCTATCATAATAAACTGATTCTGGAAGAAACTCCAATATCCATCCCCTAATATCCTCCAAGTCTTTATAGTCATCTATCAGTATTGTTGTTGAAGCATCCTCCTCATACTCTGGAGGATAAATTCTTGTATGTCTTCCAATTATCACCGCGAAAACTATTTTCCCACGCCATCCACTAAACCATTCCCTAACTCTTTCAAGGCTGAACTCATACGCATAGAACTGTTTCCGCTCATTTAGGGTTGAGGGACGCATACCCTTAGGCAGATAATAACCGCCCATTACGCCAGCATCCACCTATAGTCGAGTATCCTAAATCGTTCCGGATTCCCAGCTCTTAAGATAAATTTTCTGCTCTTCAGTCAACTCATCAATCTCTACGCCCATCGACCATAACTTTAGCCTAGCAACGGCTTCGTCTATTTCCCTCGGCACATCGTAGACTTTAGGCTCCATCTTCGGATTTTTAGCTAAATATTCAACGCATAAGGCTTGATTGGAGAATGACATATCCATAACCTCTGACGGGTGCCCTTCAGCCGCGGCTAGATTCACCAGTCTCCCTTCAGCGAGCAGATACACCCTTCTACCATTCTTAAGGACGTATTCCTCAAGGTTCGGTCTAATGGTCCTCTTTGAAACGGAAATTTTCTCCAGATCCGATACGCTTATCTCAACATTAAAGTGTCCACTGTTCGCTAATATCACGCCATCCTTCATTTTAAGCATGTGCTCCATTCGTATAACGTTTATATTGCCTGTCACCGTCACAAATATATCGCCTATCGACGCGGCTTCGCTAATCGGCATAACTTGAAAACCATCCATAACGGCTTCAAGAGCCCTTATAGGGTCAACTTCCGTCACTATAACGTTTGCGCCCATCCCCCTAGCCCTTAAGGCTAATCCTCTACCACACCACCCGTAGCCGCAGACAACAAGCCGCTTACCAGCCAGAAGAATATTTGTTGCCCTTAATATGCCGTCCAGTGTGCTCTGCCCAGTTCCGTATCTGTTATCAAACAGGAACTTTGTGTAAGCGTTATTCACAGCTATAATCGGGTATCGGAGAACCTGCTTTTCAGCCATAGCCTTCAGCCGCATAACACCAGTCGTTGTCTCCTCGGTTCCACCAATAATGTCCTGGAGAGCCTCCCTCCTAGATGAATGTATCGTGGTCACTAGATCAGCGCCATCATCCAGCGTTATATTAGGCTGATGATCTATTACGCGGTTTATACACCAATAATATTCTTCAGCAGTCTCCCCGCGCCACGCATAAACCTTAACGCCAATATCAGCCAAGGCTGCTGCAACCTCATCTTGGGTTGATAATGGGTTAGAACCGCACAGCGCAACCTCAGCCCCACCAGCCATTAAGGTCTTAACGAGAACAGCCGTTTCTTTAGTTACATGTAGACAGGCGCCTATCTTCAAGCCTTCAAGAACCCTTTCACTCTCAAAACGCTTGGCAATCTGATTTAAGACCGGCATATGCCTAGAAGCCCACTCGATAAGCAGCTCACCTTTCTCAGAGAGGCTCAAATCTTTAACCTTAAAATCCATAGATATATCACACACCACGCCCTCAAACAATAGTCGGGAAAAATAAGATTTAACAATATCTCTAAAAATCAATGGGCTTTTCAGTTAATATGCTCTTCCCTCATCTCGCCAAAACACGTTTAATGACTGGAGGCCTAACCTTCTTTAGAACCCTGTATCGACAGTAGGGGCATCTTATACCCAGCTCAAGCTCAGTTGACTTAATAATAGCGCCGCATCTGACACATTGATATAGAAGGGCTTGCTCCTCATCACTCGCCAAACAGCCTTCACCGCAAAGATGACGGTTAACCCAAAATTTAAGCTTTACTATCGTATGCGCACGTTCCATATGACTTACAGCTAAGAAGAAAACCCTTAACCCGAGAACAGCTATTAGGTAAGGGGAGGGGCTTAAAAGGTGACTAAGCCGGGCTATGATGGGATAATTGTTAAAAAAAGAGGTTGAGGAGCTGCTTGAGAAGATCTACGCTGAGATGGGCTTCAGGACACCAAACCAGCTCCTAGAAGCCATCCTAAGAGAACAGTTCCTATCAGCAGGGCTAAGGGCGCATCCCACAGAAAACACGAACCTTTATATACTCATAGAAAAACCCAAAATTTGCTGCTTTTCAATAACTGGGAAAGATTTTTGGCTGGCGCCGGGTGCGGGATTTGAACCCGCGCGGCGTATACACGCCACAGGCTTAGCAGGCCTGCCCCCTACCAGGCTAGGGTAACCCGGCTTTCTATATTCTAGCTTTGCAATTTCATTTTAATGTAAATCGAAGGATTTAAGTTTTGTCGGATAGCTTGGGGAAGGAGATCGGCGCTTCTTTTTCAGGTAGGGGTGTATGAGGTTCAGATTGGCTGCCTTTAGCCGAGCCTTTTATGGGAGACCTAGCCTGCTGCGCTCTTCCAGTATATGGTTGGCGATCTCGCATATGGGTGCAACCCATATTTTATCTTCGTGGTCTTTCAGAAACTTTAGGAACCCGGTTAGATCGTAGTCTGAAACCGATAGATAACCCTCGTTAACATTGTGAAACGTGTATATTGCCCATCTCCCCTCATATGAGGCTCTGACGGCTAATCCTATCATCTCCTCATAACTCATTCTATGGGCAGGCCAAGACCAGAGCTCATGTAAGTCGCATAGTAGAGGGGAATTGGAGTATCCGTGTTCACCCCAACCCCTAGCGGCTAAGAAAATCTCAGCGACTATCGGCACATAGCTCTTCTTAAATCGGCCTTTACCCACATACGTCTCATAACATGGGTACGCGAAGGTCTTGCTGCCGCCAGGTATGACTTCTCTAATCCTATTATGTGCCTCAAATATATCCGCCTTTATATCTTCGAGGCTCATATTCTCCAAGCATCGGGGGTTCTGTAAACCTTCCCTCCTATAGATCTGAAAATTACAGGAGCATGGATGCGTAAGAGTGTGATTACCTATCTCATGCCCCTCATCGGCGACTTCCCTCCAAGGCTTAAGAAAACGCTTATAGTCTTCTCCCCTAGGGTTTACGTAGAAAGTAGCTTTAATGCCAAACTTATCTAGAAGCGGCACCGCAAATTTTAACTGGGAAGGCAATCCATCATCAAAAGTTAGCGAAACAGCTAGTTTTTTGCCCTCAGGCCACTTGAAGGGTTCGCTCATATGGTCCGCCTCCGAATATTTACGTGTGGTAAATGGATGCTGAGAAGCGAAGTGTTTTTAGCCGAGCCTCTTTACGGCTTCTATTAGAGCCTTTATGTAGCCGCACGCGTAGGCTCTGCCTCTATGGCACCACGGGGTGTCGTCTGGGGAATGCGGAACATGGTCGTCTATGAAGACACCGTCGTAGCCGACTTCCTTGTAAGCTAACATCGCCTTAAGCATATCTGTCTGTCCATCATCTATGAATGTTTCATGGAACTTGTATGGGTTCCCACGAACATTCCTAAAATGTACATAAAAGATTTTTCGTCTTGAGCCGAAGTACCGGATCGCCTCTATGACGTCTATACCCATCTCTGAGAAGGTTCCTTGACAGAATAATATGCCATTATATTCGCTTGGAGCCATCTCGATAAGGCGCTTAAAAGCCTCCACGCTCCGAAAGATCCTCGCTATGCCCGCTATAGACGGTACTGGCGGGTCATCTGGATGCAGAGCCAATTTAACGCCGGCTTCTTCAGCCGTTGGCAGAACTCTCTTAATAAAGTATGTGAAGTTCTCCCACATCTGCTCATCGTTGAGTTTACCTAGCTTCGCCGGAGCATCCTTAATGAGCTCGTAATCGAAGCTTGTGACGCGGGCGCCTCTCCAGGGCATATCGGTGCACGTCCTCCAAACCCCTGTCGGCATAAAATTGTAGCCAAGTATCGGTATCCGGGCCCTACCCATATTCTCTAAAGTTTTGCAGAAATTCTCTATCTGCTCATCCCGACCCTCTTGGCCAAGCATCACCTTCATGTACCATTGTGAAGGAATGTTTTCTATGGCAAGTAGCCTAAGCCCATAGGCCTCAACGCGAGTCCTAAGCCTTAAAAGAGGGTAAAACTCGTAGTATCCCGGCCCACTTGATAGGGAAGGATCCACTGGTACGTGAACAATTATGTCTTCGACGCCAAGCTGTTTTGCGAAAACAAGTTTATCGTCAGTCAGCTCATATATGGATCCAAGGGCAAGTCTCATATCCAAAGCCTCCACATCTATCTAACAGTTTTTTAAGTCTTTAAGATTTATGGGCTAAAATCATATTACTGAGTACGTGCAGAGACTACGTGCATGAGCGAAAAGAGTCTAGAAGAAATTTTAGAAATGCACGTGCTTTTCTGGCAGATGAGCAACCCGAATCCGCTTATCAGATTAAGCAGGTATGAGCCCTTCAGAAGGGATACGGCGATACCGTTGGCTAATGGATGTTTAGCAACTGACGGCATGCTTTTAGAGCCCCAGCTCATAGACCCCAAACTTTTCATTAAACACTCAAACTTAGATATTGATTCACCAGTTCTCTCTGGCGTTTTTCTCA
The DNA here is from genome assembly GCA_038882715.1 of Candidatus Bathyarchaeia archaeon. Classification (NCBI taxonomy): domain Archaea; kingdom Thermoproteati; phylum Candidatus Bathyarchaeota; class Bathyarchaeia (SeqCode); species Bathyarchaeia archaeon. The sequence continues at coordinate 31,999 of JAVZNR010000011.1, read as the reverse complement.
GAACTTTGGCTCCAAGCGATCTTTGCTGGACTCAAGCCTTCATCGGCTGCCCAATCCGTGTTTCCGCCGGTAAAGTGTGGGCTGAACCATTTATACGCGATGTGGAAAACATACACGTGCACATGAGGATCAACGATAAATGGCTTAGAAAGTTTCTTGAATTCACATCAGCGCTTATCGAATTCTCCGGAGGCCGCCTACCAGTCGTGCAACCGCTTTTTAGGGGGCCGATGGACATGGCCGCATCCGCCTTAGGGCCGGAGAAGCTCTGCGTGTCAATATTCAGGTACCCGAATTCTCTCAGAAGTTTCCTAGATTTCTGCGCGGAAGTTTTCATCCAATCTTTTAAGATGCAACTGAGCATGCTTCCAAAATTCAGTGGCGGTTATAGCTGCATGTACGGCATTTGGGCCCCTGAACCTATTTGCAGGAATCAAGCAGACTACTCGGTGCTAATCTCTCCTAGAGTTTATGAAAAAACGTTTCTCCCATATGACTTAAAAATTATTAGAGCATCTAAATACTCCATTTTCCACCTCCATTCCGCGAACATCCATTTGGTGGATAAACTGATAGGGGTGTCGGAGCTAAGCGCAGTGCAGGTGAGCATAGATTACCCAGCTAGAGCCTTCTCCCCGCCGATACGAGACCTAATTCCAACCTTCAAAAAGATACAGGAGGAGAAGCCCCTCATAATAACCGGGCCGGTTACTCGACAAGATTTTCGAGTGATTCGTCAGGAGCTTTCTCCTAGAGGTTTAGCTCTAGATCTACAGCTTCTCTATTAATAAAAAATTGAGGCGGAAAAATCGGGGGCTCTGAGTTTACGTAAAAGTTCATCTACTTCTTTGAACTGTAATCTAGGAAGTCGTCTCCTTCAGGAAGATATTTTGCCAGAGCCTTCTCGTTAATCTCAACACCTAACCCAGGTTTATCTTGAACCTCTATGTATCCGTCCTTGACAGGCGGGTTTGGAAGCCCCTTAACCAAATCCCACCAAACAGGCTCTATTACCGGCATCTCGAAAGCTATGAAGTTTTTGGGCAGCGTTGCGCAAACCTGCGTTAACGCTGCAACTCCAATTATTCCGTCAAAAACCCCGTGGGGAGCTATGAGAATGCTGTGTAGGTCGGCGAATTCTGCAACCCATTTAAGCTCCGCCAGCCCACCGACATCGCATGGATCCGGCCCTATGACGTCGACGGCATTTTTCTCAATTAGATCCTTGAAGCCCTGTCTCAAGTATATCTGCTCACCTGTATGTATCGGGGTTATGGTGTTAGATGAGACTAAACGGTAGGCTTCAACAGCGGTGTACGGCGTATAATCTCCGGTTATCATATCCTCAAGCCACATTAAATTAAACGGCTCTAAGGCTTTAGCTAAACTTAAAGCCGACTGAACATCGAACCCTGGTCCGCAGTCTAAGGCTAACCCATACTCGTCTCCAAGAACCTCTTTGAGCGCTTTAACGCATTCAACCATATGCTTTAATCCCTTCTCAGTTAAACGCCCCCTGTTTGGGTAGGGTGTCGCTCCTTCGTCAACTTCTCCGTAAAAGAAGTTGGGGATAGCTGCAGGCATCCTTGTGTGGAAGCCAATGCCAAACTTAAATATTTTAAAGCCTTCAGGAAGAGCTTTTCTTTTCCTAGCGCTCTCAGCGTATTCCTCCGGTGTGAAACCGGTCGGTGCGGGCCCTACGCCAGTATTGTAGACGCGCACTTTATCCCTTATCTTACCGCCAAGAAGCCTGTAGACCGGCAGCCCAGCAGCCTTTCCGGCTATGTCCCAAAGGGCAATTTCTATGGCGCTGACGGCGCTACCCCAGGGTTTGAAGCCGCCTAGATTGCGGATCCTCAGCATGACTCTCTCAACGTTTGTCGGATCCTGTCCAATTATGTAGCGTTTATAGAAGAGGACGTGTGGTTTTATATAGTACTTGGGTTTTTCAATCTGGGCGAGACCGCTTATCCCCTCATCTGTATCTATTCGAACTATGGGGTAGCCCTCCACAACGGTGCATTTCAAATCAACTATCTTCATGCCTGACCACCAGAACCATGGTTTTTACATGTCTTAAACAGCGGCAACATAATATAAGACTTCCTGATAGAAGCAGAAAATATTTTCTGTGAAGTATCGAAAGTCAAAAATATAGTGAAGATCCAATATTGTTTGATATGATTAGGCGTGAAAAGATAAGCATTTTGATCCCAGTTTATAGGGAGTCTAATCTTCTTGAATCCTTAATTGAAGATCTTCTTAGAGATCCATATGAAGAGAAAGAGCTTTTTATCATTATAGACGAGCCAACGCAAAAAAGCTTAGATATCGCTAGGAAGTTTTCGGATAAAGGCGTTCACTTCATATTTAATGGTGTTAGGAAGGGTAAAGCCAACGTATTAAATGAGGTTGCCAAGAGGTCGAGGGGCGACATACTACTATTTTTGGACGCCGATATTTCGATAGAGAGGAATGGAGAAAGCTTTCTTGAATCAATAGTTAAAGAAATGGAAGATGCCGAGATACTTGATGTTAAAAAAGTGGTTATAAGGGACTCCTTCACCGCGAAAATCGCGGGCTACGATTATATAAGCTTTAACCTGGCAAGCTTCTACTTCTCCCGCAGCATAGGAAAATGCTTAGGCATTAACGGCGCAGCGTTCGCCATCAAGAGAAGCGTATTTGAAGAAATGGGGGGATTTAGAAGGGTGATATGTGAAGACTTGGATATGGCCGTCAGATCTTTCACTAACGGCGCGCGCTTCAAGTTTGCAGAGGATCTAACCGTCTATACAAGGGCGCCTTCATCATGGAGGGAATGGTTTAATCAGAGAAAACGCTGGGGTATCGGCGCAGCCTTCTGGTTTAAAGAGAACTTCAAAATACTTAGAGAAGCTGTACGGAGGTACCCTAAGGTTATAATTCCATCATTACTGCTGATTTTTCCAGCTCTACCAGTAATGCTGATGAACATTTTTGTGCCAGACGATTTATCCCTTAAAATGCTCTACTTATCTTTGATTTTGCTATCAACAAAGGCGAACATTCTTCTACCTCCAACCGCTTTAACCTCCACAACCCTTTCATTGCTGAGAAACTTCCTTGTGGTTCTTGGAAACCTAGCCGCTTACTCGCTGACGTTCTATTTTGTTGCTAGAAAACTCCGGATCTACTTTAATCCCTTAGAATTCATAGTATTCTATTTTATTACAGCCCCCCTATGGCTCCTGATAGTTGTGGCCAGCTTAATCAGAATTTACATTAAGCCTGACGGCATTAAAGTCGACTGGAAGGTCTGATCTAAACCTTTTAGAAACGAAGGAACTATCACCCACATAGAACCTTAACCTCATGTCCAAATCTTTCTTAACGCCCACCCTCCTCGACTGCCAGATTCTCCGCCAGCCCAAATTTTCACCAGGAGAAATAAAGATGGGACTTCCATTATTGGCTAAGTCAACACGGTTAAGCTTCCCATCAATCTTTAGTGCCCTCGTTAACTTTCCAGGGCCATTAGTTAAGTTAATGATGTCGTCATAAATTTTTCTGTTAGCCATCATGATATCTATGCCCCTTAATGGCTCTATTGCCCTAACGAGTACCGCGCCAACGCTTCCTTGCTCGTGGGCAACCACATTAAGCATCCAATTATTGTGCACATTATATATGAACGCTAAGCCAACTTCTCCCCACATGGGAGCGTTATATCTCTTCATACCATTTCTAGCCCTTGAGGCTGGATCATTAGCCCCATAGTATGCTTCTGTCTCGACGATTATCCCTTCAAGATAATTGTCATCAAGTCTCCTGACTAGAATCTTACCCAGAAGATCTATCGCAACGATTTTAGGGTCCCTCGTGTAGAAGCTTTTTGGTAACGGTGCTTTCCCACTCAGCTCAGCTTACTCTCCTAAAATCTAGGCTTGTCCGGAAACTTGATTTACATCGCTGATTTAGTAAAGTTTAATTCGCTGATCAACGCGTAGGGCGCGAGGGTTGGAATCTCAACCTCCCACCATCTTACCCATGCTCTTAGCCTGCTTAAGTCCACTATGTTCCGCAATATTCTAAGCATGTTATCACTTATTCTGAGCTCCCTAATCGACTCGACAATTTCTCCATTCTTAACTCGAAACATGCCATCTCGGGGTATAGTCGAGAAGTCCCCGGTCCTATAGTTCTGGTACCTTAAATACCAGTCATTTGTAACATATATGCCGTCATCGATCTCCGCCAGCAAATCTTCAGGCGATTTACTCCCAGATTCAACTGTTAGATTCCAAGGATAAGGCACGATTATCCCAGCGTTACCAGTAGTCTCCACACCAAATTTTTTGGCAGTTATACTGTTGTGCAGATATGTCTTCAGAACCCCGTTCTCAATTATCACGTTCCTCTTCGTTGGAACACCCTCATCATCAAAAGCCCTAGCGCCAGGAGAGCCCACTAGGGTTGGGTCATCTATCAAAGTGAATTTTTTGGAGGCAACCTCCGAGCCTATTTTATCGACTAGGAACGATTGTCCAGCGTCAACTAGGAAGGCTGATGAGAGCGACCCAACCTGATTAACAATATCCGCGAAGACCATCGGCCCCAGGAGCGCCATATATTTTCCAGGTTCCCCGGGCTTAGGGTTTGATGCTGCTTTAGCTATTTCGCCAGCCATCCTGCCGGCTTCCTCCGGATGGAAGTCTTCAAGTTTACTGGCGACGGAAACAGCGTGCCCTGTAGCCAAATCTGAAACAAAAGCTCTAACAGATATTTCTATACCAGCCTTCTCCTGCGAAGCATAAACCTCACCTGATGTTGCAAGCGTTATTTTAGACCTATAAGCATTTAATGTTCCAGCAGCCCTCTTAGCGCCTTTCTCCAACGCGGATTTAACCGATGACTCAACGTAAAATGCCAGGTTATCTGGGTCTAAGGGTATTTTTGGCGCCTTCATCAGCTCAGGATTATAGGTGAATGGTCCCTGAGGCAGCGGCGCGTATACGTCGGCTGGAGGCGTTGATTTCGCAGTCTTTATAAGATTTTCAACGGTTTTCCTAATATTTCTAGTAGATAATGTGCTTATCGCTGTCGCAGCTCGATGGTTCTCAATCATTACGAATACGTCCACGCTGTTTTCGAGGAAGGATTTCGACACGGTTACCTCGTTGTTTGAGAAGCGTATCATAATTCTCTGAGCTTCTGTGAGCTTGACCGCTACATCGGTTGCGCCTAAACGCTTCGCCAAATCGACAATATATGATGGGATCTCATTCAACCTCATGTCTACGCACCACCAATCCTAACCTTCCTCAAACGTATATGCGGCCCACCTGTCCAAACTGGTATACCCTGCATGGGATCCCCCTTACCACAGTACGCTGCCTGAAACTCTAGCTTTTTGCTGGCAGCATCAACGGAAGACCAGAGCCCAATGGTGGTTATCTCTAAAACAGGATTTTTAACTAAGTTTTTAGGTTCACCGCCCTCTATTTTATAGGCTTCTAGCCCAACATAGCGCTGATTAAACCTTCTATCGTCAATATTCCACTCCATGAAATTTTTAATGTATAAGCCGTTTTTAACGTCCTCGAAGATCTCTTCCTCCGTATAATCGCCTGGCAGAAAGAACGTGTTTGCCATACGAACTATGGGTTCGCGGTTATAGGCCACTGATCTGGAAGACCCATTACTCTCCACGCCAAAGACACTTGCGGTCTCACGGTTATGTAAAAACTCGTTAACAACGCCCTCTTTTATTAGTACGCGTCTCCTAGCCTTAACGCCTTCATCATCATAGAGGTAAAACCCGAAAGAACCCTTTAAAGTCGGATCATCAACGACATTAACATACGATGAGCCAACCCTAAGCCCTATTGAATCCGGTTTAAGAAATGTTTCACCGGCCTGAGCCGCTTCTCTGCCAAGTATTCTGTCGGCTTCGCTTGGATGCCCGCACGACTCATGGCTGACTATCCCAACGACTTCTGGCCCGAGAACAACATCCATTTCACCCCTAGGAGGCTCAACCGCCTCTATCAAAATTCTTGAAAGGGCATAGGTTTCATCATAAAATGTTTTAGGCAGATTCCACCTCTCGACGACTTCCCATCCGCCCGTCTCACCAAGATTAAAGTATCTTTGAGTCGGCCCTTTCTGTGGATGAAAGACCGTTATAAAAGCGAAAAGGGCGGCTCTCGGAGTAATACTATGAACGTTTGCTCCGTCGCTAGTCAAAACCATTTTTTCAGTTATCCAAGTGTCCAGAGTTATCATTCTAGATGGGGCTTTAACGCCGCTTGCCAGGGCTGCTTGAATTGACTGTTCGTCAGCATCCTTAAGTAGATCAACCCTTGACTCGAGATCAACGCTTCCAAAACTCACCCTTGGCTTAACATTAACCTTTCCGCGTCCAAGCTCGCCCTTACCCATGGAGATCTTCTGCCTTATCAGCCTCGAAGTAGACTTGGCGGTTCTTAAGGCATGTTTGAGAGCCTTATCTGCGTCATTTCTCCGGAAAGAATTTATGGAGGCAAAGCCCAAAGCCCCGTCCACAAGAACCCTTACACTTAACCCTCTGCTCTCCTCGAAGGCGGATGCTTCTAAAACCCCGTTCTTCATTACTATGGATTCACGTAGATCTATTTGCAGTCTTGCTTCAGCGTATTCTGCCCCCATCTCCCTCGCTTTATCAACAATGAACTCAGCAACATCTTCCAAAAATCATCACCATCATAATGTTTTTAACTAACGTATATTTTTGGTTTCCCATAAAATTGTTAATCAACCTTTTAAGGATTCAAACCCTATTTTCTTATGGGAGTTAAGGTATGTCAGCCTATAAATATGCATCCAGCGATAAAGAATCAATTTTAGTAGAGATTTGTCAGGTTCTTAAGAAGACTAAAGCTATCGAGTTCGGAGCATTTAAACTACCTAACGGCAGAATGACCCCTTACTATATTGACTTAAGAGTTATTCCAAGCTTCCCCGACGCCTTTGCGAAGGTGACTGAAATATTTGTTAGCGCTATAAAAGCTGAAATTGGGGTGGAGAATTTTGATAGAGTGGCGGGCATACCAACGGCCGGCCTGCCTTTAAGCGCCGTTGCAGCGTACGTCCTTAGGAAACCATTCATTTATGTTCGGCAGAAGCAGAGGCTTAAGGGCAGGGAGCGCAGGGTTGAGGGGCTAGTTGTGCCCGGAGATAGGGTTCTCTTAATAGATGACTTGGTGACTACTGGTTTAAGTCTCAAGAAGTCTGCTTTGGCGGTTAGAGCTGAGGGCGGATTGGTCTCAGACGCAATCGTATTGCTGGATAGGGAGGAGGGCGGAAGCGAAAGGCTTGAAAGCATAGGCGTTAAATTGCATCCAGTGTTAAGGATAAGGGAGGTTGCCCAAAAACTTTATGAGATGAATGCTATAAGTGAGGATGAAATTAAAATAATATTGAGTCAGGTGAAAGCTAAGAAAATTTAATTCAGCCTTGATGAAGCAATCTTTCTAAATCTGCAATTATTTTGCATGGTTCATCAAAATCGAATTCTAGGAAGCGTACGCTTAACCCCTTCTTGAGGATATGTCTCATTAAGCTCTCCATGAAAATGCCCCTCTCCTCAACTACTCTCGCCTCATTATTCACCATCCGTATCACGTTGCTGACAGCGCATGAAGGGGAGCGCTTAACCCCAATAATCGCCAGTATCTGGATGCGCGGCTTTAAGCTCATATATACTAGAGCCTTCAGCTGCTCAACAACGTTTCTCGCCAAACTATCACAGTGCTCCTTAAAACCGGGCAGCGCCTCATACTCGTCTTTCGTTCTAGATGGGCGAGGGTTACCGCAGAAGGTAAACTCTGGACAAGGCATCTGAAAAACCCCGACGTTATGCCTTAAGGAGAACTCCACCAGCTCCGCGGCTAAACCAATATTTCTCTCAATTGGTTTGCCGTCCTGCCACCACCTTGTGCTCTTATTAAGCAGGCAATGAGAGAGCACTAAAACCTTAGATGAGAAGCTCATTGGGCTTCACCGACGCTATTCTTCGTTCTGGCATTTATGGCGGAGGTCTTTTCTGCGTATAAAGGTATCTTTTCGCCTTTCCTTCCCGAGTCAATATCCCGTCTCTAACGAGATCTAGCAGAACATGCGCGACAGCTGTTCGATCATAATGGTAACCTATACGGGTCATCTCTTTATGAACGTCATCTAGGGAACGTGGCACAGAAAACCAGCCTTCCTTCCATAGATGTTCGATAACACCCCGGCATGTTTCAGCTTTAGCTGGCGGAGTGGTGGTTTCAGGCGCCGCAGCCCGAATAGATGCGTGGCTGGCTAGACTTGAAAGAACTTTATCTATGACATCCTTTACCTGATCTTCCCTACAACTTATTTCAAACTCTACATTTCCAACCTTCATTTTTATGTGGACTGGAGGTTTTTCTTCATTTTTCTCAATCATTTTAATCTCTCTTGTTGATGTTGTTCATCTTGTTCATGCGCAACATTTATATACAACATCATTCATCTATAAATTGGTGAAAGTTGTTGATTGGACAAATACATTATGCAACAACATCAAGATATAATTTTCCCCAGACTCTCAATGATACAGGCTTATCAAAAAAGTTTATTGAATTGAGTCTTAACTCGATGAGTGAAATAAGAGAGAAGTTTTTTCAACCGTGGATTGATCTAGACGACCAATCTGCAGAGAGAATTGGTGAACAGGAAGATACCGTAGAGGTTTACGGTAAAGACTCCCTCTCCACAATCTCACATTTGGAGCCGATCCCCGATAATACGCCAATAGTGGCAATTGATGCTTCAAGCATTAGGATTGGTGAAACTGAGTGCGGCGTTATATGCGCTGTCAGAGGAGCGGTCGTTTGGAATGAGAGGAGAAATTACAGATATCTGCGCGTAGGACCATTTCCATTCCACATAACTGAGGAGAATCGGAAAGAAATCTTAAGAGTTCTTGGGCAACATTCACCAACTATATTCAACACTGGTCTATCATACTTAGTTGAGGTGCAGAGTCGCCTATGCGACGCCCTTGAAAGATGGATTCAAATGATGGTTTCTAGATCTACAAGCAACAGCATTATACTTTGGGATGGATCACTTTCATGCAGCTATCAAAACGGTCACGCTGACCTAATACTTCAAATACTGAGGGATGCTAGAAGCAATTCAAATATGGTTTTGTCGCTCTCCAAAGCCTCAACGGTCAAATTTTTAGGTAAAAGGATCACGGATTTAATCGCTAAACAGAAGGGGCCATGTCTCTTAGAGATTGATGAACGAATGCTCTCCATATCTTCTAGGAAGAATCTGCGTTTGCTAGGTAAAATCTGTGTCGTTAAATTGAGTGAGAGAGGCTACGCCTTTAGAGCAGATATTGATAAAGCTCTGCCCAGAGAGGCGCAAATGCTGGTGGTTCAAAGGCTACTGGGAAACGATCTGGTTTTCCAAGGCTACCCAGAAACCCTAAGACTAGCGCATATATTCTCGACTTTCACAGCGAGCGACGTCATAGGCATACAGCGCTTCATAGCGAAAAGATATGGGCTTAAAGTTGTTACATGGCCAAGCATTAGAAAAGCCTTATTCGGGCCATTCGGAGCTGGCGGCGCCGGAGATTAAGGTTATGCGCCTCTACAAGAAGACTGGCAACACCATTCACATTATTAGTTTTCCAGACGAAGACGTCGAAAAAGGTTGCTATCTTATTATAGAGGATAAAAAAGCCGGCAAATCGATGGTGGTTCAGGTTATTGATGTTCAGTTCGCGAACGTTCCGGGGATAATGGAGGAGCTTTTACGTGAGCCATTAATAGACGACCCGGTTAAGGGGGATGATGTCGACCCATTTGACATAACTTCACACATACTGTATGTTCAGGATGCTCGGCTACTGGTCTGCAAGATTCACGGGACAATAGAGAATGGCAAATTGAGTTCAAACAGCTCATGGTTGCCTTCGAGAACTCACTCTATAATACATAGGCTTCCTATTGAGAAGCTAATGGAAATAGTTAACACGGCGATAAAGTATCCGGTAAACCTAGGCGAGACAATAGAGAACACGCCCATAACGATAGATATCTCTAAACTGGATGGAAAACTAAATATAATTACTGGGAGAAAGGGAGCTGGCAAATCCCATCTATCGAAGATCCTAGTTCTAGGCTTAGTTAAGCATGGTGCAACCGTTGTAATCTTCGACTTGAACGGCGAATATAAGAATTTAGGCTTAAACCTTGATGGAGAGAAAAACGAGTTCTACGAGAAAATTCACGTCCTAATCCCCGGCGAAAACTTTAAAGTTACCTTGGCTCAGGCGGGTCTCCCAGTCATCATAAAGATACTTGTTCACGCCCTTAACCTCCCTGGAACATCATCTCGTGAGTTTAGACATATATGGCGCTTTCTAGAGGAACGGAATATGTTGTCGCTGCAGGAGATCGGCGAAGCCATCAGGAGATGGCAATGCAACCAGCAGGTTAAAGACGCCCTCTTTTCCCGCTACTACACTCTTCTGCACACAAATTTCTTCACTGATAATATGGATGGCTCTGTTAACTTTGAGTCTTTACTTCAGGAATCTGAGCGGAATCAGGGCGGAGCCATAATAATAGATCTCAGTAACTCTTCCTCTATAGACCGGCAGATAATAGTGGAGTATGTCCTCGCGAAGCTCCAAGACTTACTCTCACAATGGAAGATCAGGGCGGTTTTTCTCTTCGCCGAGGAAGCGCACCTATACCTTAAGGAAACTTATTGGGATGATATAGTGACGAGAATGAGGCATTTTGGAATATTCACAACTTTTATAACAAACCAGCCGGACACGATAAAGGAGAACATTTATCGCCAAGCAGATAACATCTTTCTCTTCAACTTCGTAAATGAACACGATCTAGAAGTTATTTCCAGAGCCGCTAAAGTGGACGCTGAAACAACGATATCCATCGTTCGGGATCTACCACCCCATCACTGTCTAATGCTGGGCGACGTGGTGAGAGACTTTCCGTTAATTGTAAAAGTTAGGCCACTAAGGGTTAAGGCAATGGGCGAGACAAGGCTCTTCTTCATCGAGAGGGAAGAAAGCATCAAAAAGACTACGGATTAATTCCATGCGCATAGTCTCGGCTCCTGCAAGAGAATCAGCAAAGCTTATATTTTGTCGACACGTTACTTATTCTTGCGGCTGTCTGAGAGAAATCAATGAGGAAAGCGGGTATTACTGAGAGCCATATCAGGCCATGATGAGTAATTTAGCGTTTTTGAGAGGCGCTTTCCTCTAGGTCCCCACTCATCTTCATAGCGAGTTAGGCAGCATTCAGGCTTAAGACCCTACTCAACTAATCCATGTTTTATCCCATTTTTATCAAAACTTATCATGCGTAGACTGAAAATATTCGTGGCTGGCGGTCTCTAAGGGTTACATCAATAGTTTTATATCTTTGTCTTTAAATATACATTTCACATGGTGCGTAGAATGAAAGGTGGCCGCCAAATCCTCAGGTAAAGGTTTTCGCCATTTAGAAATACGTTTTTCTTTTAGCGTCTCACAGCGCAGTTTATATTCAAATGTAATAATTTTATCTTCACTTCAGAATGAAAGGTGGTGACGCAGATGTTTAAAGAGGTCCCGCCAATACCAGATTTCCCTAAAATCGAGCATAAAATACTGGGGTTCTGGAAGGAAAGCAACGCCTTCAAAAAACTTGTGGAACTGAATAGGGGGAAGAAACCTTACTCTTTTATAGATGGTCCTATAACCGCCAATAACCCTATGGGTGTCCACCATGCCTGGGGCCGAACATATAAGGATTTGTTTCAAAGGTTTAGGGCGATGCAGGGTTATGAACTACGGTATCAGAACGGTTTTGACTGTCAGGGACTATGGGTTGAGGTTGAAGTTGAGAAGGAGCTTGGTTTCAAGTCTAAGAGGGACATTGAAGCGTATGGCATAGCTGAGTTCGTTAAAAGATGTAAACAGAGGGTTCTGCGCTACGCTGCTAAGCAAACCGAGCAGTCCATACGCTTAGGCTACTGGATGGATTGGAACGACCCGGATTTCCTACGCTGGCTGGCAGACGCTTTAGAGAACCCAAATCAAATAGTAACTATTCGGGGAGCCGAAGGTCAGCTGATAACGGGCACTGTTGAAAGGATTGTTGGGCAGCTGGGTTCCCCGGAGATAGGCGGCTCATACTTCACCTTCTCAGACGAAAACAACTACATGATCTGGGCTTTTCTAAAGAAGTGTTACGAGAAGGGCTGGGTCTACAGGGGTACAGACGTTATGCCATGGTGCCCTAGATGCTCAACGGCTCTCTCAGAGCACGAAATCGTCACCGAAGGCTACAGAGAGCTGGTTCATCCCGGTTTAACTCTCAAGTTCCCTCTTAGGGGCAGGAAAAACGAGTCGCTGCTCGTGTGGACAACAACGCCTTGGACTCTTACATCCAATGTCGCGGTGGCTGCCCACCCTGATATGACTTATGTGAAAGTCAAGTATGGCGATGAATACTTCTATCTCGGCAAGCCAGCTTTAGACAGAATTTTGCCGAAAGGAAGCTACGAGATAGTTGAAGAGATGAAAGGCAGCGATATGGAGGGTTGGGCTTATGAAGGGCCCTTCGACGATCTTCCGGCTCAAATAAACTCTGGCGCAGTTGAAGCACACAGGTTAATATTGTGGGATGGTGTTACGGAGGAAGAGGGGACATGCATAGTTCACATAGCGCCCGGCTGCGGTAAAGAGGACTTTGAGCTTGGAAAAATATATGGGCTGCCGACGATAGCGCCGCTCGACGAGTTCGGAGTATTCAGTGACGGGTTCGGCAAGTATACGGGCATGCATGTTTACGATTCGGCAAAGCCGATAATAGAGGACTTGAAGGGCAAGGGTTTACTCTTTAAGGTTGAGGATTATAGGCACCGCTATCCGGTCTGCTGGCGTTGCGGCAGCGAGCTAGTGTTCCGCCTAGTTGACGAGTGGTTCATATCGATGGGTAAAAAACTCAATAAGCCGCTTGAGGAGATAACTGAAGAGGAGAAGGCCCAAAACCTCCGCTACCAGATCATTGAGGTTGCGAAGAAAGTTCGCTGGATACCTGAATATGGATTGCAGCATGAGCTGAACTGGCTTGAAAACATGGAGGACTGGATGATATCTAAGAAGCGCTACTGGGGACTAGCTCTACCAATATGGGAATGCCAGAAATGCGGAAACTTTGAGGTTATAGGCAGTAAAGAGGAGCTTAAGGAGAGGGCTGTCGAAGGATGGGAGATTTTTGAAGGGCATACTCCGCATAGACCTTGGATTGACGCGGTTAAAATAAGATGCTTTAAGTGCGGTTCTTTAATGTCGCGTATACCGGATGTCGGAAACCCGTGGCTTGACGCCGGCATAGTTGCCTATTCAACTATACGCTACAGGTTTGATAGAGAATACTGGAGAAAATGGTTTCCGGCAGAGTTCGTCTGCGAGTCCCTTCCCGGCCAATTCAGAAACTGGTTTTACGCTATGCTCGCAATGAGCACGGTCATGGAGGGCGAACCTCCCTTCAAAGTGTGTTTCGGACATGGTCTTGTCCTCGACGAGCAGGGTCGGGAGATGCATAAGTCTTGGGGCAACGTCATATGGTTCGATGAAGCCGTCGAGAAGATGGGGGCTGATGTCATGCGCTGGATATATTGCACAACTAGACCTGAGCAAAACCTTCTTTTCGGATACAAGAGGGCTGAGGAGGCGAAGAAACGTTTTCTGATGCCGCTATGGAATATCTACAGCTTCTTTGTGACCTACGCGAACTTGGATGAATGGTCCCCCAGAAACCTTGTGCCATATGACTCATTGTCACCGCTTGATAAATGGGCTCTCTCAAAACTTAACGTATTAATCAGGGATGTAACTAGGTTCCTTGAAGACTTTAACCCATATGACGCTGCAATCGCCATAGAGAGGTTCGTTGATGATCTCTCCACGTGGTACATTAGGAGATCTAGACGAAGGTTCTGGAAGAGCGAGCGAGATGAGGATAAAAATGCCGCGTACACAACGCTCTACATATGTTTAATAACGCTCATCAGGCTTCTCGCCCCATTCACCCCGTTCTTGACAGAGGAGATTTATCAAAACATTGTGCGTAGCGTTGACCCGAATGCTCCCGAAAGCATACATCACAATGATTGGCCCACCGTCGACGAGAAAATGATCGATGAAGATCTAATGAGAGATATGGATCTAGCTATTAAAGTCTGTAGTTTAGGCCGCTCAGCCCGCAACAAGGCTGGAATTAAACTGCGTCAACCTTTACTGGAAGCGAAGGTTGTTGCCAGTGAGGAGATATTAAGACGCGTAGAGAATCTTAAAGGCATAATAATGGATGAGCTTAATATTAAGAGTTTATCTCTGACGGCTCGGAGAAGCGAGCTGTTCAATTACTCTATCAAAATTGTCCCAGAAGCCCTCGGTAAAAAGTACGGTAGACTACTTCCAAAAATCCAGGAAGCTGCTGAAAAAATGAGTGTAGAAGAAGTTATTGCTGCCATAAAAAGCGGAGGTTTAAGTTTAACTGTCGAAGGGCAGGAGATAAAGCTTCTGCCAGAAGAGATAAGAATTATAGAGGAGCCTAAAGACGGCTACTCAATTTCAGAGGAAGATAACATAGTTGTTGGCGTGTTTAGTGTGATTCCGGAAAACCTTAAACTAGAGGGGCTTGCCAGAGACGTTGTCAGGCGCATACAGAACCAGAGGAAGGAGGCAGGGTTTAACATAGCGGATCAAATTGAGACTTACTATGAAGCGGGACCAACGTTAACTGAAGTTTTTGAGAGCTTTGGGGATTACATAGCCGCTGAAACATTATCGGTGATAATAAGAAGGGGAAGCCCATCGGGAGAAGCCCACTCAGCAACATATAGTTTGGCTGGCGAAGTACTAAAGATTTGGCTTAGGAAAGTAGGATAACGCTCAAACATACTTTAAACAATCTAAAAATTTCAATCAGATCTATCGCGCCCACTGAATGCAAAAGGTTATTTACTCGGCTAATGTATTAGGTTGGTGTTGGTGGAAGAATGGTTAAAAACTATGACTTTGACCTCCTAAAGGATGAGCGAGTGGACGCCTATCTTAAGCCTCATCCCCTATCCTTTCTAAAATATTACTTTGCAAACTTCTACTTAATTCTCTTAGCGGTAGCGCTACATTTTTTATACTTGCGGCTCCATGAGCTCATGGAGTTAAACACTGGTTTTACCAGCTTTCTAAACTTACTGTTTGGCTTCATTCCAACTATGGATGCTGAAAGCCTATTTTTTCTTATAGTTTTCTGGCTTATTCTCGTATTAAGCGGGCTATTGATGGGCGTTCTATGGGTTAGTAAGGCGCCCCTAATATACATGTTTTTGATAGCTCTCGCTGGAACATTAGTTGAGGTTTATTCGCCTATACCCCAATACCTCGCATTTATACCTAAAGCAACGATCAAAATTTGGCTACTGGGATTCTTCGCGTTTATTGGGTTTATCCTAACGGAGAGCTATCGAAGAGGACACAAATATTTTCTAACAAACTATAGAATCATTACTGTTAAAAAGTTTATTGGCAAAGAAGTTAGAGAAGTAATGTATGATAAGATAGCTGATATATATGTGGATCAGGGGTTACTTGGCAGAATTTTTAATTACGGCACAATTATACCGGTAACTGAATCGGGTTTTGGCCTAGGAGAGAACGCGTCCCTAGCATATGTGTCGGCGACACCAATCAAGAGGAGCGGTATCAGCGTAGGTTTTGGCGGGAAAAAAGGCGTAAGTAGGCCGAGAGCTGCAACATATTTTTCGCTGTATGGCGTATCTAACCCAAGAAAAGTACGCGCAATCATCGTGAATAGGCAGCTGGAGACTAAGGAAGCTCCAATTTTAAGAAGGATTGAAGATCTTCTGAAGGAAGAGAAAGAGGAGGAGAATACTCAATAATTCAAGTGAATTTTCTAATCAAAACAATCTTCAGATAATAAAAGAGTTATTATTCAAGATTCAGCTTAAACTGGAATCCTTTCGCCTCTCTCATTATACTTGAAGGCTCCAAGGTATTTCTCAACCTCTCTCAGTTTAGCCATATCAAATACAGGTCCATCTACGCAAACCCTATACTTCCCTATGGTGCAGCTTCCGCATATTCCAACGGCGCATCGCATGTACCGTTCCAAGCTCGCCTGAAGGTCGATCGAATGTTCCTTAGCCATTTCATAAACCTTCCGAATCATCTTTTCCGGACCACACGTATAGATCACATCAAACTTTTCGCGGTGTAATAGGTTCTCGGCTAGATCCGTTGCAAGCCCCTTAACCCCGTAGCTCCCATCCTCAGTTATAAAGAAAACCTTAACCCCGCAGTTCTTCGATAGGTCCTTTAACTCGTCTAGAAATATAAGTTTGCCTGAATTTTCCGCGCCCTCAATCACGGTTGTCTCAACCCTCTCCTTAACAAGCCTAGTTATGAGCATCATTAGAGGAGCCATACCTGTTCCGCCACCGATTATCAGCGCTTTTCCACCAGTAACCTTAAAGCCCGATCCGAAGGGGCCTCTAACCCCCACCAAATCGCCGACCCTTAATCCCGTAAGGGCTTTTGTCGCTTCGCCAACATTTGCAACGGTTACAGATGAGGAGCCGTCTGGACGAGTAAAAGATATGCTCAGCGGGATCTCGTCGACACCCGGAACCCACACCATAACAAATTGCCCAGGCTCCGCTAAGCGGCATATTTCATCCCTAAAAGACAGTGTTTTAACGAGAGGGTTCTCGATCTTAACGTCGAGTATCTCTACGATCCGCAGCATGTTATTTTTTATGTGCCAGCCCAACAATTTCATTTACGCTCCTAAAACCTTTCCTCTCAAGGAAACTAGATATGCCATCGCAGATTCTCTTGAATATGGATAAGCCTTCTAGAGCTATTGCTGAACCTATCTGGACCGCGCATGCTCCTGCGAGCATAAACTCTACAGCGTCTCTCCAGCCTCTTATGCCGCCGCAGCCGATGATTGGCAAGTTAACCACCTCATATATTTCGTAAACGCACCTAACAGCTATGGGCTTTATGGCGGCGCCGGATAAACCGCCGAACTTATTAGCGAGTATGGGCCTAAAGGTTTCGACGTCTATCGCCATAGCTCTTACAGTATTTATGGCTGTAATCGCGTCGGCTCCGGCTGAAGCTGCCGCCTCAGCTAAATCAGGTATATGAGAGGTGTTTGGCGTCAGCTTCACGAAAACAGGCCTATCTACCTGATCCTTAACAGCTCTAACAATTAACCTAACGGCTTCTAGATCTTGCCCAATCTCAGCCCCAGTACCCTTGACATGTGGGCAAGAGAGGTTAAGCTCCACAGCGCTGGCGCCAGCCTCCACGGCCAATCTTGCGGTTTCAGCATACTCCTCCGGCGAGAAGCCGAACACGCTAACGATTAACGGAACTCTTAGATCATTTAAACTTCTTATCTCCTCCATAAATTTATGTATTCCGGGGTTTGGGAGACCGACGGCATTTAGGAAGCCGCACTCAACCTGTATAACGGTCGGGTTTGGATAGCCTTCTCGCGGCTTAAGTCCAACAGATTTCGTCACTACAGCGCCAGCCCCAGCGTTAGCGACCTCCCTCAGAATGTCGGCTGTTGTTCCAAGTATGCCTGAGGCTAGCATAGTTGGGTTCGGCATATTTAAGCCTGCGATCCGAGTTCTCAAGTCAACGGCGGTCATCTCCCAGATCCCTCCAATATTTTCGAGAATTTTTGGCTTCATCTTGTGAATATTTGGCAACACATATTTATGTGAATATGTTATAGTTTTAGGGGAAAGAAGCGCGGTGAATAAATTGAAGGTTGCGGTTATACCAAGCGTTATGGGGATTTTATGCTTAAGCGAAGACGGCAAGCTAATAGATAAGGAGATTTTTGATAGGGATCCTGTTAAAATAGCTGAAAAGCTATTTGCTCTTGAGCAGGGTAAACCCACACCTGAGATAAAAAGGTTAATTAGAAGGCTAAAGGATCAGAAATATACCGGTTTCTTGTTTGATCACCCAGAGCTAGCAAACGCGGTAAGGGAAGAATTTAAGGTTAATGCTGAACCAGCTGTTTTAGTTGAGTTGAGTGAGAAGATACGTGAGAACATGGGTGAACTGGGCGTTGAGGTTGGCTTCATTAGTAAGCCCTCTGAGATAACACGATGGATCCGCGATGTAACAATAGAGCTCTCAAAGCTTAGGATTAGGAAAGCCACTGAGAAGAGAGATCTACTCGTTGTTCAAGCCGTTCAAGCGCTTGACGACTTGGATCAGACGCTGAATCTTTTCATGAGCCGCTTGCGTGAATGGTATGGTATCCATTTCCCAGAGCTGAACCGCCTAGTGGAGAAACATGAAACATATGCGAAACTCGTCTACACCCTTGGGCGTAGGGACAACTTTACCGTTGAAAGGCTTGAAAAGGAGGGCTTTCCGGAGGGAAAAGCCATACAGATATCTGAATCAGCCAAGTCTTCTATGGGCGCCGACCTACAAGATATCGACATAGAGCAGATAAGGAAAATCTCTAAAAACATATTGCAGCTTTACGAAGCCAGAGCGAACCTAGAAAAATATATAGATGCGCTCATGGAAGATGTGGCGCCGAACCTCAGGGCCCTGGCAGGCTCCTCCCTAGGGGCTAGGCTGATAGCGCTCGCTGGCGGGCTGGAAAACCTTGCCAAAATGCCGGCGAGCACAGTGCAAGTTTTAGGCGCTGAGAAGGCGCTCTTCAGGGCTCTAAGAACTGGCGCTAAGCCGCCTAAACACGGCGTTATATTCCAGCACTCGCTGGTTTTCAGGGCTAAAAAGTGGCTTAGAGGTAAGATTGCGAGGGCTCTTGCCGGCAAGCTTTCCATAGCCGCTAGGACTGATGCCTTCACTGGAAACTACGTGGGCGATAAACTCAAAGAGGAGTTGTCACGGAGAATTAAAGAGATAGAGGAGAAGTATCCAAGCCCGCCGAAGGCTAAAGCGCCGAAGAAGAAGGCTAAACCTAAAGTAAAGAGGTGATGGTAAATAGATGAGTGTGAAGGTTGAGCCGTTGCCAAAGTTTGATGGAGTGTATAGAGTGACCCTTGAGGACGGATCACATAGGATAGCGTCAAAGAACCTTGCACCGGGCAAAGATGTTTATGGTGAACGCTTAATAAAATATGCGGACGCTGAGTATAGAGTGTGGGATCCGTATAGAAGCAAGATAGCTGCGGCCATACTCAAGGGCTTAAAAATGCTTCCAATTAGGGCGGGATACAAGGTTCTATATCTAGGCGCGGCTTCTGGGACAACTGCAAGCCATGTTTCAGATATAGTTGGCGAAGAAGGGCATGTCTTCTGCATAGAGTTTGCCCCCCGACCATTGAAGGAGCTCGTAGATAACGTCTGCAGATATAGACCTAACATGTCGCCTATTTTGGCTGACGCTAGGCTCCCAGAGAAATACGCCAATATGGTTGAGAAAGTTGACATGATATACTGTGATGTAGCTCAGCCGGAGCAGGCTCAGATATTGGCTGACAACGCTAAGATTTTTCTCAAGAAAGGCGGGTGGATAATGCTGGCTATAAAAGCGAGGAGCATAGATGTTACGAAGGAGCCTAGCGAAATCTATAAGAGAGAAATAGCTATACTGGAGAAGAACGGCTTCCAAATACACCAAGTCATACATCTAGAACCATATGATAAAGACCATGCGATGATACTAGCCCAATATCTGCCAGACAAGTAAATTGCGTTAATGAATCTTTAGAGAAGAAGCGAATCATTCTACTTTTTGAAGAGCCGCATATGCTCCCGCATAATACACCTATCCATTATCACAACGAAGCCGGCGTCTTTAGCCATACCTGCAGCGCGCTCGTTAATTATGCCAAGCTGAGTCCAGATGACATAAGGCTTACCATGAAACCTTCTTAATTGAATTGCCTGCTCAACAATTCCCGGAACCTCGCCCGGCGGCCTAAAAATGTTTACAATCTCAATCATTTTTTGTTTATCCGCGGGGATTTCAGGTAAACTGGCATAACATTTCTCGCCTAAAATTACGTCAGCATTGGGGTTTACAGGTATTATTTTGAAGCCGTGCTCCGCCAGATACCTTGCAACCCTATAACTATCCTTCTCTGGGTCTCTCGAAAGCCCAATTATGGCAATAGTCCTGTATTTTGACAGAATATCCTTAATTAGATCTTCATCTCCGCTCATTTTAATTTAATCCTCAGAAGAGAGCTCTGAGACAAAGATATATTTATTTAAAATCATTGGCGAGATACTTCGTTAAAGATTCTCATGCTTTCTTCGTGGGCTTCTGTAATTACTTTTATGGCATCGCTAATCTTACCTATTCTAAGCAGGGTTTCTCCAACCTCAATCTTTTCCTTGGCTTCGCTTATTAAGTCAGCTCTCCCTTTCCTCATTATCCCATTAACGGCTTCCTTGGCTAGAAGCAGGATTTCATCTATCACGCTGTATTTCATGTATGGTAAAGATTCATAGTAGGCAACTTTTTCAGCTAGGCTAGAGAACCGCTGAGGTTTCACTCCAACCATTCTCTTTCCTCTAACTTTGACCTCTATAAGAGCTGTATCTAAGTTATAGCGTGTTACCGGCAGCGGGTTTTGCGGGCGAAAACCCAGCATAATGAGCCATCTGCAAATCTCCTGTAATGCGAGCACGCATCCTTTACCTGTGCCACCAGCTACCGAGACCGCCATAGCTGGCTTTCCATTCCCCCCATAATATCTCATCCTATCCATGAAGTTTTTAGATAACCCATTTACCGAGAGAAAATAGACTGGAGCAACAAACGCCAGCGCATCACAATCATTGAGTAGCCTCCTTAGTTCAAGCGCATCATCCTCTATTACGCACTCCATCTCCTGCCAACATAATGGGCTAGTGCATGCTCTGCACGCGCTAACACTTTTTTCCGCCAGAAATACTATTTTGGATTCTCCACCAGCCGCCTTAATACCGTTTGCGATCTCATTAGATATCGTTGCGCAAAGCCCATTTTTATGGGGTGAACCAGACACGATTAATGCTCTCATATCCAAGCACCCATCAATGCATCGAGTGAAGTGAAAAGCAGATATTTAAATTTTCAGATTGCTTCCTCTCTACCTTCAAATAATTAATTGAACAGATAAATGCGGCTTTCCAACCATAGACGCTTTTACTTTCCGCCAGTCAGGAATATTTTTCGGATAATTCTAGATGCTGGAACGGCTATTATTAAGCCTATGGTCATCTGTCCAATGTTAACTGGGACCTCAGCTATTGCGATCGCCTCTATGCCGAATAGCGGGAATAGAAAATACATTTGATAGATGAAGTATCCTAGAACCATTATGGAGCCGCCGATGATGACGGATAGGATTGTCCAGCCGACCTCTGGATCTGTGATCAAGCCCGCTAGGATTATGGATATGGCTGTTATCAAACCAAGGGTCAGCCAGAATAATTCTGAAATATGGACTGGAATAATTATCTGTCCCACGGTCAATTCAACCTCCCCGCTATAGTAGGCTGAGCCGATAGCTGCTAAAAGCGCCCCCGCAACTATAGCTAGAATTGAAGTTAGCGCCCTCCATCTCGCCCTATTAAGTTTGGGGTTTCGTTTGTTCAAATATCCAACTATAAAGCCCTCCGATGCCTTAATTATCAACGTTGCCGGAGCATAATGCGGATAGCCCAATAAGACATCGGCGAGCATTGAGCCTACCCCGCCAGCAAACGCCCCAACAAAGGGCCCAAACAATATGGCTGACAGGAAAACCATAGATTCGCCTATATTAAAGAAACCCCTGGTAGCCGGAACATACACACTAAAGAACATCGTCGCGATGCATACCAAAGCAGTCGAGATCGCAGCGAACACAAGGTTTAAAACTGGTAATACTCTCTCTACCGGTTTAGATCTTTCTGCGGACATCGCTCAAACTCTCATATTTTAGTTAAATCTTAAATAGTATAGTTGTAACTATACTATTTAAAATTTTCGCGCCCCCATCGCCAAATTTGAAAGCGCTTTAGAATGCATAGAATCGGGCCATTCAAAAATACTTCTCTTTCATCTCCTTCAGAATTTTAACATATTCTTTAATTTCGCCCTTTTCAAGATTTCTATGCATGAGCGTGCACGTCAAAAGCTTGCTGCGCACCGGCATATTTTTCATAATTATTGATTGGGCGTATTCCGCCTGCAGCGCTGCTGAGTCGTGGTCGCCGACCTCTAGGCAGTCTTCAGCGCTTGATAATTCGCTTTCCGCCTTGTTGATAACTCCTTTAAGCCCCATGTTTTTCCCAAATTTACGCCTAATATTATTTAGCGTCTCCTTAACTTCTACAATTCTGGCTTCAACTTCGCCCCTTCCCATACCTTTTAATCCGCAGATTTCTCTGAAAACCCCATAGAAATCTGGAGACTTTCCACGCATATGCGGGATCAGCAGCCTAGGAGTATTTATTTCCGGAATATTCATCTTCATTAACAGTGCTCTCGCAAAGTTTATTGAGGCATCTAATAGCTTTAGCTCAGCGCCCTCAATACTGCCTCTATAAAGGTATCTTTCAGCGGCATTCGCTAGGCCGTGGGCTTTATTCAGGGCTTCACCCACATATTCATGCGGGATTTTCCGTCCACTCAGCATGGCGAATACTCGGCTTATTATATAGTCTTTCTCATAAAGAACCTTTCCTGTTCTCAGCACTTGTAGGCGAAACATATCAAAGAAAAGATTTCTCCTGCCGCCGGAAAACGGCGAGAAAAATATCTTTGCAGGCATATTATATATCTCGAATTTTAAGCCGTCATAAATCTTAAAATTCCTAGAGTAATCGCATTCATTAAATAATAGCATTATATCCACGTCGCTATTTTTACGCCACGTTCCTTTAGCAAGGCTACCAAAAACGACGGCTCCCAGAAAATTATATCCGTATCTTCTCAAGGATGAAGATATAAGCTCATTAACTTTTTCTAAAGCCTCTCTTGAAGAGGCTGTCATACAAGATTCATAGGATATTTGGTGAATAAATACTTTCTACCCTGCTAGATGTTAATAGTCTAGCAGAGAATATTTTGTGCGCATGCTTAAAGCATCTTAAACCGTCTTTTGTCGTCCTCGTTCTACAAGAGCACTTTTACTTCGTCTATGGCGGCGAGCACTTTTCTACCCCTCTGGGTTATTGTGAAATATTTCCTCCCATTCTTTACTTGGACGGATATTAAGCCTCTGCTTCTCAGATCGTTTAGATGCTGATATATGGCTGCTTTAGTCATGGTTTTACCCAGCTCCTTCCATATCTCATATCCATACGTTTTCTTTCTCGCTATTATACGCAGTATCTTCTCTTTCGTACTAAACTCCGTCTCCAGCAAAGCCATTTTACGTTTCTTCGATAAAGCCTGCAAAACATCTGTCGCCTTAAGTCCGCTCCCAGTTATTAAGCAGATAACGCTTTCATCTCTACTAATAATGGACTCTTGTATGAGCCTTTTGAGGGCGGCTATTGTCCCAGAGCTAGCCGGCTCAGCGAACAACCCCTCCATTTTAGCGATTTCTCGCTCAGCCTCGAGCATCTCTTGATCAGACACAGAGAGAGCAAGCCCGCCAGTCTCCTTTATGGCTTTTATAGCAAGTTTTTCCTTTGGCGGGTTAAGAACAAATATGCTTGTGGCTTTAGTCCATAAAGTGTCAAGCGCGGTCTCTTTTCCGAGGAAAGCGCTCACTATGGGTGGGCATCCGCTTGATTGAACCCCAATAAGCCTCGGTAAACCCTTTATCTTACCCAGATCATTAAGTTCCTTGAAGCCCTTCCACATGGAATATATGTTTCCTCCACTTCCCATAGGGACAATAAGAGCGTCTGGAACGCCCATCTGTTCAGCTATCTCAAAAGCTATAGTCTTCTGTGCTTCAATAACGAGCGGGTTTAACGCCGATGTAGCCTGATACCAGCCAGTCTCCTCAGCGATTCTCTCAGCTCTCTCCATCGACTCATCAACTGTTTCGCCGTACTCTTCAATGAGAGCGGCATATATTATCATTTGAGCCATCTTGCCCATATCTACATACTTTGGTATTATTACATGGCATAAAATACCGTACTTCGCACAGTACGCGGATAATGATGCGCCCATGTTGCCATTTGACGCGCATACAGCTACCGTGTAGCCCAGATCCAGCATGTTTGAGACCATTAACGCCGCAGCCCTATCCCTAAAGGAGCCCGTAGGGTTTCTCGTCTCATCCTTTAAGTATAATTTCGGCAGCCCAATATACTTCGCTAAACGCTCAGCTTTATACAGCGGCGTCCCACCTTCATGAAGTGTTGCGCAGTTCTTTACTTTTGGAAGTAGCGCCCTATATCTCCAGAATGAAAACTCCCCCACAAATTTTACTTCCCCTAACCTTTCGTAGTCAACCTGATATTCTAATGCGCCTCTTCCGCCGCATTTTGGACATCTGTCTCTTGGGAAATCCCCTTCCACTTTCTCTCCACACTCAACACATATGAGCATGTTTGCTGGCACCTAGTCTTCTTCACAAGATAATTTTTGAGAACCTTGAAATAACTTTTATAGGCTAAAAATGAATTGGTTAAGTTTAGCACTTATAGGAGAAACTGGGATGAACGATCATTATCGCCTGACTTGCATAAACTGCGGGGCCGAGTACGCTCCGAACAACGTTATTTATAGGTGTTCTAGATGCGGGGATCTCCTCTCCATTGAATATAGCAGCGATATAATGAGGCCTGAAATAGCCCTAGAGTGGAAGTCGAGAGATCTCTCAGTTTGGCGGTACGCTGAACTATTACCAATAAGCGATAAAAATAAAATAGTGAGCTTGGGTGAAGGTGGAACAAGCATAAACAAATGTGTTAGACTTAGTTGCGAGGTGAATCTGAGAAATGTGTATGTGAAGAATGAGGGCGAGAATCCAACCGGCTCATTTAAGGACAGAGGCATGACGGTTGGTGTAACAAAGGCTTTAGAGCTCGGCGTGAAGTATGTTGCGTGCGCTTCAACTGGCAACACCTCTGCCTCGCTTGCAGCGTACGCCGCTAGAGCCGGGTTGAAATGCATGGTGCTTATTCCATCCGGTAAAGTTGCGTTTGGGAAACTTGTCCAAGCAATAGCTCATGGCGCCAAGATCATTCAGGTAAAGGGTAACTTCGATGAGGCGTTAAAGATCATCGAGGGGATCTGCCTAACGCGTCCAATATACCTGCTAAACTCAATAAATCCATATAGGCTTGAGGGGCAGAAAACAATAGCCTTCGAGATATGGGATCAGCTCAACCATAATGTGCCGGATAAAATTATTGTTCCTGTCGGAAACGCTGGAAACATCAGCGCCATATGGAAGGGTTTTAAGGAACTGCAATCCGCTGGGCTGATAGAGAAGCTGCCCGAAATGATCGGCATACAGGCTGAGGGGGCCGCGCCCATAGCGGGTTTCCTTAAGGGGGAATTAAGCGAAATAAAGTTTGTTGAGAACCCTGAGACAGTTGCAACCGCCATAAGGATTGGCTCGCCGGTAAACTGGAAGAAAGCGGTTAAAGCCATCAAAGAATCTAATGGTTTGGCGGAGACAGTTTCGGATGAAGAAATATTAGATGCACAAATGCTCCTGGCTCGACGTGAAGGCATCTTCGTTGAGCCGGCCAGCGCCGCAGCTATAGCTGGGCTAATAAAGCTCGCGAGGACGAAGCTAATAGATAAAGATGAGGTGGTTGTCTGCATACTTACAGGGCATGGGTTGAAGGATCCAGAAATTATTTTGAAGATCCATTCAAAACCAGTTGAGATGGAGGCTGATGTAAACGCCATAGTGAAAATGCTTGAACTCTGAAACTTGATCTCACCCGTACTCATATTTTAGGCGCCTAGTGGGGCAAAAGATATGCTTGTAGGTAAGCTGTTAATCCAAGTATAAATGTTAATGTTAAGCTGTAGCCGATCAGTTTAAGCATAACGGTGCCTTCTTCTCCCCTTAATCCCGCTGCTGAGAGACCAATCGTTATGCTCTGTAGGGAGACTATTTTGCCTAAAACCCCTCCAGCGGCATTTAGGCTCGTAGTTAAATATGGCGAGAGACCGCACTTCATGGCCACTATCCTCTGAAGGTTTCCAAATAGGGCGTTAGAGCCCGTTTCTGATCCGCTCACAAAGGTTCCGATCCATCCTATGAAGCCGGAGAGAATGGGAAATAGCGGTCCCACGTATGAGAGCGAGTATCCCAGCGTTAAAGATAAGCCCGTATAATTCATGAGGAAAGCTAAGCCAAGTATTTCCGCTATAGTTAAAAATGTGTACTTCATCTTCTTCCAAGCGTTTATATATAACCTTAGCGTTTTGGACGGCTTTAAACTAAAAATGCATGCCACTATTAAAGCCGAGATTAACGCTAAGGTTCCATGCGCCAACGGCTGGATCTCATATATGGCACTATAGGTTGAGCCGTATAGGGGTATAAAGACTTTTTCATGTAAACCTGACATGTATATTTTCACCGCAAATGTTCTATGCAGCCCTTTAAAACCTGCCACTCCCATTAAAATTGAGACGATTATCCATGGAAGCCAGCCCTTAAAGCCTATAGATTTAACCTTTACCCCCAGCCTAACTCTGATATAAACTACTGTTGATAGCATGGAGGCTAATGGCGCCAATATGCCTGATAAATGAGGGTCTAAATAAGTCGACACAAGATATATTGACGCGCCTAATGTTGCACCCGCCACTATGCTAGCCTCATAAACCCTGCGCTTAGCTTTGCGCTCCGATGACATGTAAATTATGAGGGGCGCTATAATCATCGATATTAAGGTTAAGTGCAACGAGAGAGGTAGACATATCTCCTTAACATCTAATCCTGATGCCATGCTTAAAGTTTCCACTGGTACGCCTAGGCTCGCGAATGGCACCGTTACCGTGTTCGCTATAAGCGATATGCAGACAGCGTCAAGCGGTTTAAATCCGAGGCTTATAAGCAACGTAGAAGACATAGCTATGGGGAAACCGTATCCGTCCACCCCTTCTATAAGACCCCCGAAGAGAAAGGATACGAGGAGGGCATATAACCCTTTATCGCCCGGTAGGCTATCCTTTATCCAATCGGAAAGGCTCTTTATGCAGCCACATTCCTCAGAGACTTCATATAGGAAAATGGCGTTTAAAACTATCCATGATATTGGCCAAATGCCGAAAGATAGCCCAAAAATATAGCTTAAAAGAGCTATGTGGATGGGGGCCCTATACACTGTAAGCGAGATGATAAAGCATACGATTGAGGATATCAGAGATGCTTTCCATCCCGGCATCCTAAATAAGCATAAGAGCAGAATAAGTAGCAGAATAGGTACTAATGCTGATAGGAAAGATAGGAACAAGTTTCCCAAGGGATCTATCGGCTGAATCCATATATCCACGATAAATACTTTTAGCCGCAGTTACACAATATATTTTTATCTGTAATTTATTGCTTGAGATGGTCTCTTTATGAACGCTCGGGAGGTTCCAGTGCGGAGCGAGGTTTCAGCATTTAAGAGATCGCTGGAGGAGAAAGGGCGAAAAGTGAAAATTTACGTCTCTTCGATTTCAAGTAAGGATAACGCGGTTTTCTTCCTGATGAGGGAAGAATATGAACGAAAGTTAACCATAATTTATCCTTCGAAGAAGCCTCCCGTTTTTTGCGCCAATTTTCTTTCCGAGGAAGAAGGCGATCTTAATGAGTCTTTAAGCTATAAGATATGTCCATGTAACGCTCAAAACGCTGTGGAGATACGGAGGATCTTTCCATATACTAGACCCACCCCAATAGGTTTAACTCCAGCCATCGGAACTGGTGACCGTATCGGACTAGCTACGCCGGGCCATATACGCGCTGTACGCGCAATACGCAATCTTAGCATTGAGATATTTCCTGTTCTTGCTCAACAATCAGTACGTGAAATGAAGCGTACCCTCAGATCACCTCAAGATGTTATAGATGATGTTACTTGGGCGGTTTTTCAGGAAGGCTACCGTGATGGTTTTGCAGCTGACGCAGATCACCTGAAGACTGAGGAGGATGTCAAAGAGGCTTTTGCAGCGGGTTTTACTATGTATACTATAGATCCCTCGGAGTACGTCGATAACGGGGCAGACAGCTATTCTATCCAGATTCTAGAGGAGAAATTTAATCAGCTGCCATGGAGCAGTTTGAAGTGCTGTAAAGAAGAGATCTTGAAAAGATATTTAGGGAAAACCTTTGAGGTGAAAGATTCGAATGAGAGAATCCTTCTGAAACTCTCTTTCTCAAGAGAGAATCTCCTTAGGGCTGCGGTAAAATATTCTGCCGCCATAGCTCATACCCTAAAGCTAAAAGAGCTTTTAGACAGTTTATTCAGGGGCGAAAAGTATGATCTGGAGCTATCTGTCGATGAGACAGATACTCCAACCGATCCAATTGAACACCTTTTCATAGCATTGGAGTTAAAGAGATTGAAAATAAATTTACAGAGCCTAGCCCTTAGGTTCGTGGGCAGGTTTGAAAAGGCAGTTGACTATATAGGTGATCTAAAGGAATTTGAAAGAGCCTTTCAGGTCCACGCGTTAATAGCGAGGAACTTCGGACCCTATAAATTAAGTATTCATTCTGGGAGCGATAAATTCACTCTATATCCTATTATAGGTAGAATAGCTGGCGATATAGTTCATCTAAAAACCGCTGGAACCAGCTACTTGGAGTCGCTGCGCATAATAGCGAGACATGATCCGAATCTCTTTCGCGAAATCGTTAAATTCAGCATTAGGAGCTTTGAAAAAGATAAAGCATCATACTATATTAGCGCGGAGCCATCGCGAGCCCATCCGCCCGAAGGAGTCCCAGACGAAAAGCTCGAGGAAACATATCTCAATAACGGCGATATGAGACAAATACTTCATGTTACATTCGGCTCGGTACTGACGGCTAGAGGAGAAGACGGAAAATGGATCTTTAGAGATCGGATCAGAAAAATTTTGCTAGACAAAGAAGAAGAATACTATGAGGTTATTTCTAAACATATCAGAAAGCACGTTGAATTTTTAGCATGTCGAAGGCCAGCAAATAAAGCTTAATCGCTTGGTAGTAAGCAAGAATCGGCTCTTAAAATTGTAATCTAGGAACACTTATAGGAGAGAAAACGAGAGATTCATGGGCATGAGGAGTCGAGAAAATGTTAGCAAATAAATTCTCGTTTTCCCCCGCAGCGGGCGCCTACGTTAATGCTGCGAAATATGGCAGTTTATGGTTCAATCCTAGGGAGGTTGGCGCTTTATGGGATGACCCTAGAGATGTCTGCGCGATAATTATACGATTTGAGCGTACATTAACTGATTTGAATAAAGAGGATTTTAAGGTGCAGTATTGGCAGAGTAATTGGCCTAAGTTCAGGTTTGAGCAGGCGGGCGCTGGCTTCTCAGGATGGCTTCCCATAGATGATCTTTACAATGGGCAGTGGAAAGACGCAGAATTCGATTTAAGCGAAGAAGGAGACGCGTTGCTTTTTACATTTAAGCCTCTAACTAGGGAATTTCCGGAGTTTACTGATTATGACGTGAAGTATCGTAGGACACTGAAGGTTAGGGTTCTTTCCTCTAAGGATTTACATGGAATCAAGAGCTTCGAAGTTTATACTGATTCCACTTGGAAGCTGACGGAAGTCTCTGTCGAATGGGGATGCGGATCAGATGGGAAAAGGGTCTGGGACGGGTTCATTGAGGTCTTTAATGGAGAGTTAGAGAACTTAAGACCGCTTAACCCTAACAGTAAAGTAGAAATCCTGTCTAAGAATTCTTGGTCCTCAAAGATTGAGAATGATGAAACCGACGGGATTAGGGCGGAAATATGGTATACTTACAGCGGGAAACCGAAAAGTTTTGATGAAACCATAGTTACTGTTAGATCCGCTGCTTTCAGCTTTTCTTTCTCGATGAAGGATCTTGAGAGGGAAGGGGCTATCCTGATAAGAGATTATAATGTTTTAGTTTCAGAGTCCTCTGAAAACCTAAGTCTCAAAGCTTACAGTAGCATGTTAAGTGAGAAAAGATTAGCAACCGTATATGATATGATCGATAAAATGCCTGAACAAAGCCTTGAAAGGGCTTGGAAAGAGATGCCTGCTAAGAAAAAGAGCATACATTTTATTCTGGGATGTAAGGGTCGAAGGCAGAAGATTGGGGTCGATACGAGAGGCACAGTCTTCATACCGAAACTTTGGAATATAAGGGTGAAGGGAAAGTGCTCTGATAGGTTGTTGTGGGATGGGGATACCATCGCTTATAGGTTCGGTTTTCCAGATAGAGAACCAGAGGAAAGATGGTTAGAGGATGAATACCTGCCGATCGTACACGCCAAGTGGATTGAAGATGGCATAGTTTTTGAACAAGAAGCTTTCGCAACGCTGCTGTTAAAGAACCTGCTTGAGGATCTTAAAGGGGAGGAGATGATAGACGGTGATGATCCAGTCGTATGTTTGATGAAAATAACGCTTTTCTCCCAGAGGCTTTCTCCGAAAACCGTATGCCTTAAAATATCATCGTTGTGTAAGAATAATTGGCGTGATGCTGAAGGTATAGAGGAGCAACTTAAATACGAGAATGGATTTGTTTATGCGCTGTGTCAAAGTTATCCGACTAAAAGGCTCAGATATATTCTGGATGCATGTAGACGAGGGGAAGTTAAAGATTCAGACGGTTCCCTTGTTTACGTTTTGAATCTTAGTCCCGGCGAAAAACACACGGTGTACGTCAAGATCCCCTCAATAACCCCGCTTGAAAACCTTGAGATAAGTAGGCTTAAAAGTTTAGATTTCGAGGAAGAGAAGGAAAGGGTAATTCAGTATTGGAGGAGTTTACTCAGTCGAGGAACGCAGATTAATGTTCCGGAGAAATGGCTAAATAATTTTTACAAAGCCTTTCTGAGCCACGTGCATATAACTGACGATAAAGAGCCTGGATCACAGAGATACATGTGTAGAGTAAGCTCATTTAATTACGGTGTTTTCGCCAATGAAAGCGCGATGGTTATAAGCGAGCTTGATCGGAGGGGGCTTTATGATGAAGCGGAGCGCAGGTTAGATGTCTTTATACGTTATCAGGGAACAGCCGTTATGACTGGAAAATACTCTACAGCTAAAGGTGTATTCTTCGGCGCAGGAGGCTATGAATGTGGAGATTATGGTCAGCATCATGGTTGGGTTTTATGGGCTTTTGCGGAACATTATAAACATACGCGCAATGAAGAGTGGCTTAGAAGAGTCGCGTCAAATCTAGTTGAGGCATGTAACTGGATAATTGAGGAGAGAAAAGCAACCATGAAGACAATTAACGGTAAAAAGGTTATTGAATATGGTTTTCTGCCTCCCGGCTCCCTAGAGGATGTCAGAGAATTCTGGCATTGGATTGTGACGAACGCCCACGCTTACAGGGGGCTTAAATCTGTAGCAGAGGTCTTGAGCGAAATAAATCACCCTGAGGCTGAAAGATTAAGGAAGGAGGCTGAAGCATACAGGGAGGATTTGCTTGCAGGTATTATGGAAGCCATGGTTAGGAGCCCTGCAGTTAAGCTTAGGGATGGAACATGGGTGCCATATATTCCTTCGAGGGTTGACAGACGGGGGCGCGATATTGGATGGATACGTGAGACGCTGGAGGGCGCTATACACTTAATTTTATGCGGCTTAGTGGATCCATATTCGAGGATCGCTGAGTGGATACTGAAAGACTATGAGGACAATCGCTATATTTCCGAAGAATACGGATACGCTGTTCCAGATTTCGATAGGTATTGGTTTAGTAGAGGAGGCTTCTCCATGCAGCCGAATCTCTACGGCTTCCAGATACCGTACCTTTTGCGAGGGAAGAATAAACATTTCCTACGA